>JAHQWI010000001.1 GCA_029856085.1 Promethearchaeia archaeon
ATATTAAACTGCGTTCAGTGGAAATTAGAACGAGTTATATGGAAAATTAACTGGTATCTCAATAAAGGAAGAATATCTGAAGATTTAGCTGATTATTTGATTAAAGAAATTACCAGAATAATGGAAACTATAGAACAATTAATTACAGATTAACCAATATCTATTTTTTTTGGGTAATTACAAAATTAAGTGATTGTGTTTAAATCTTTCGCTAACCCTCATTCTTTTTTAAGCGCGAAAAATTCGCCCCAAATCTCTTGGTACTTTCCAAACCATTTATCGAGCTTCTTAAATTCTGCTTGAAAATATCTGTGCTGAGCTCCCATAACGCGTTTATCGGGTAATTCGGATAAAAAGATTTTAAACTCTTCGAATTTCATCTCAAACATCTCTTTGTGTACGGGAAATCTTCCAAAATTATGTCTAAAAACACGATAATCCAAGACTCGCTGTGCTCCTTTTATCGTCATCATACTCCGTTTAAACGAGGGGTAATACGTGTATTTCTTGTGATACGATTCTAATAGATTATTGGTGGTTGGGATGAACGGGTTTCGCTGGTGGGCTATAATTTTTGGCAACCACCCTTCTAACTGCTTGAGTGCGGTATGAAGTTCTTTAATCCTTTTTCCTTTCAGCCTTTCAATAGTGTTTCTTATGATTTCTAATTGAATATAAGCATCAGATTCATGTTGGGTATTAATGAGAGCGTAAAATCTGTCCCGAAGCCATCGCCACTCTTTAGGGATAGATTTATTTGATCGTTTAGACATCCCTGCAAATACTTTTACATGGGCGGAGGTAATCCATTTTATATGGGTCAAGCAGTTCTGCTGAATAATATGCTTAAAGCTTTTTGTTCTAAATAGGCCGCCTAGATTAGTCGTGCAATCCTTTACTAACCCATTAATCCATAGCTGACAGTTCTTTCTTCCTTCCATCAACACTTCCCTACCCGCATTACGTCCCATAGTTTCTGAAATTTTAGCCACGGGAACGAATCGAGTTATTACATCCACGGTATCTATAGCATACATCCGTTCTTTGTTAATCCTCAAGTGGATTTCATCATACCCCCAGTACCCGCTGGAAGGTACAGGGGTATTACGGAGCATTTCTCTGAGTGGCTCTCTAACCTCTTCAATCCAGTTGACGATGGTTGTTAAGGAGATCTCAATGCCAAAATCGATTCTAAAGACTCGCTGTATCTGCGAAGGCATTAATCCCTCCATATAATGTTGCCGAGTTCTTCTTTTATAGCTCTCATGGTAATTTCCGTTTTTAGGTGCAAGTTTGGAGTAATCTGGTTTGATTTCTCCGCAATAAGGGCAACGCTTCCTGTGAATGCGAAACTCGTGTTTTCCTAGCCCTTCAGCTAAAATTGCAATCCTACGATTATACCCATTCTTAACTATGCGTCTCCCGCAACCAAGGCAATATTCTTCTTTAATATAAATCGTACCATCATGCTTCATTCTTAATGTATACCCTTCATTGACTGAGAGGCCGTTAATTCGCTTCAATTTCTTTATTAAGCCATGTTCTTTGGGTTTAGGTATTTCTGGGAAAAATTTATTTAGAGTGCATTGTTCTATCTTTATGGGAGCGTTTCTTCCTATTAATTTGGTTAATCGCATAATTAAATTAATGGAAAACCTCCCTATAAATCTTTCTTTTACAAAAATCCTTTTATCGAAAGAAATCAAGGTTGTCCTATTTATTTTGATTGGAAAATAATCAATTTCAAGATATTGGGAACAAATTATGATCCAATTATCTTGCCATCACTGAATTTTTTAACTAACCATAAATTTACATTTTAATAATCTTACCGGTATAATTAGATAAAAAATCTATTAAAAATATTATCATTTTCCTATAATTAAGTTTCATTCATAATAAAATAATATCAATTATTGATTAATGGTATAAAAGCATTTTAACTATTTTGATATAATTTTCTTCCCTTCTGTAAACAAATATCTTTTTTTATGTCTAAAAGGAATGATAACGAAGAGAAATGTGAGAAAACATATAATAAAAACAAAAAAATTGTTTTATCTAAACATAAAGATGAATTAATAGTTGTTAAATTTCTCTTTAATATAAATACAAAGAGATAGATTTTCGACAATTTAATTTTATTTGATTCTATTATGATAAAGTCAAGAGTAAAAAATTTAAAATATTTAACTCTTACAATCTATAAGATAATTCTGACGTTGATATCTCAATAACTTATATCTATCTGATTTTTAAAAATATCGAGTTAAAACTATATAGTAGTTTAATCCAATAATGCGTATATTTTTATTATTTGCATTTTTATTTATTCAAAAGAACATTTAAATAAATATAATTTTTGATACTTCTGAGCGTAAGAAGTATTCTGAAAATAAATTTCATAAAATAACTTAGGAAAATTCTTTAATTATTAAAATACTTTCAATATATACAAGATATAGGAATAAACACTGAATTCATTGTAAATGGTAATAATAAGATTTATCCTCACTAAATAGGTAATTTTAATAACGAATGTTTACAATTGAGTAGAAAATAGTGAAGTTGATCTAAATGGTACAAGTTTCAGATAAAGTTGTAAAAGATGATGGAAAGTTAGATGCATTTCTCGGAATAGATATTGGGAGCGTAACTTGTAAGTTTGTATTAATGGATTTAGAAGGTAATTTACTAACTAGCGTCTTTCTACGTAATAGAGGTTCACCTATAGAATCTGCTAAGGTAGGTATGGAAGATCTAAGAGTAAAAGTTGAGGAAAGTGAGGAATTACAAGAATTTGAAATACGGAGTTGTGGTACTACTGGTTCAGCAAGATATTTAACAAAAGCCATTGTTGGTGGCGATCTTGCTAAAACTGAAATAATTGCTCATGCGGTTGCGGCACAAGCTTTATATCCTGATGTAAGAACCATCTTAGAAATTGGGGGACAAGATTCCAAAATAATAATCCTTCGAGATGGTATAATCGTGGATTTTGCAATGAATTCAGTGTGCGCAGCAGGTACAGGTTCTTTTCTTGATCATCAAGCTTCAAGGCTTGGAATCCCTATCGAGGAATTTGGTAGTTATGCGGTAAAATCTAAAAATCCGTTAAGTATTGCTGGGAGATGTACTGTATTTGCAGAATCAGATATGATTCATAAGCAAAATGCGGGATATTCTAAGGAAGATATCATTGCAGGATTGTGTGATTCATTAGTTAGAAATTATATGAACAATCTGTCAAAGGGGAAAGAATTAGCAGAACCTATAGTATTTCAAGGAGGAGTATCCTATAATGAAGGAATTGTGCAAGCTTTTGAAAGACATTTGGAATGTAAAGTCATCGTTCCGAAATATAACGTTTTAATGGGTGCTTTAGGAATGGCAATCTTAGTGAGAGATTATTATTTAGATCATCCTACTGAAACTGTGTTTCGAGGTCTCAATGTGGGTGATCTAGAATTTAAAACATCGGCATTTCTGTGCGGCGATTGCCCCAACAACTGCGATATCGTTCAAGTCAAAATGCCCGAAGATGAGAATAAAGTAATAGCTCGTTGGGGCAGTAGATGTGGAAAGTGGGAGGTTTTTTAAGGAGATGGCAGAATTTTTAAGACAATTAAAAGAATTGGGAGAAGAATTTCTCGAAACAATAAGACATAAAACCAAATTAAGCACGATTTTCGACATTTATACAGAAAAGGTTATTCCCACTTTTGTATCAGAAAAAGAATTAAAAGAATACTATGAAAAAAGAATGGAAGAAGTTAACGATTTTATAGATAAATTATAATATAATGTAAGGTGTAAATATAATATGGTTGAAGAACAAGTTGTTTCAGAAGAATCAGATAAGTTAAATCCAAAAGCTTTAGCTACTGATGTTCTTTACGGTGCTGTAAAAGGATTAAGTGGATTATTTTTTCAAGCATTTATGAATTTAAGAATCGAAGGTAAGGATAATGTACCTATAAGAGGAAAAGCTATTCTAACTACGGTAGCAAAAAATATTATACGCGATATGCTAATTGTTAGTCAAGTTTCAGGTCGAAAAATACATTTCATGCTAGATCCAAAAATGATGAAACATCAGATTCTTGGTCCAATTCTTAAGAGCCTTGGAATGATTCGTGGAACTGAAAGTAAGGAAGATACTGAGCCTATTGAAAAAGTATTTGAGATTCTAAATCAGAAAGGCGACCTTGTTGCTATGACTCCCGAAGCAAAGCGAGATCGAGAAGTACAAGTGAAAACAATGGCAGCGATAATTAAATTTGCGATTGCAGCGGATGCTCCAATTATCCCTATAGCGATTATCCAAGACAAAGCTAAAATATTAAATATGTTTACAGGGAGTGCGATCAAAGTTAAAGTTGGTACACCTCTACGTGTTGAAAAAAGATTAAATCGTGAGAAATATCGCGCCGAAAGATATGAGCTTGCAGAAGACATCATCAATATCATCGAAAAACTTGGTAAAATCCCTGAAATTGAAGAAACTGAAATATAAACACTAATTTTTGAGTCTGTTTTTTGCTTAATTTTTGGAATTAAGTAGTTTCTACAGATTTAATTCCATATATTTGTTCTAGTAATCCTTGATGTTTCTCCATATGTTTCCTTCTACTTTTTTCACTCAATCCATTAATATATTTCATATTCACTCTATAATCCGAATATCTACCTTCTGGGGGTTCTTTTAGCCACTTTTCTTTGGGATTTCTTAATCCAAAATAAAGTAATATTAAAAAAAATAAAATAAGGCTAAAAAGGCTGCTTCTTGGAGCCTTTAATAGATGTGAATTCAAAATATGAAAAGAAATAATTATGAGCACTACAATTACAGCATAATTTCCAGTTTTATACATCTTGGTTTGCCGGTATCTAGCATCCCAATATCTACCATGATACCCATCTGTTTTATCACAATATTTGTTAATAAATCGAGTGTACTTTTTTCTTCTGAATGGGTTTTTTCTCCACATTATTCCATCTCCACTTGCTATTGTATCAATTATAAAATGACCACCGTAAATTCCTATAACTGAAATCAAAAAATAGAGAGGATAAAAATTGGTTATGACACTAATTATAAATATAATAATAACAGGGGAAAAAAAGAGAGGATAATGAGTAAGGGAATTTAAATGGTGCTGATATTCCATAGTGAGCTTTAATCTCCCTTTACTTTTAAAAAAATAATATATCACGTCAAAGTCGGGAAGCAAAGAAAAATAGACTATTGCATTGAAATAATAACTTGGAACTATCAGCGATCTAGTCCAAATTATATATATTAGATAATAAATAAGAATACCAAAAGCGCTGTGATGCTCAATTCGACTCATATTATAATCTTAAAAAATCTGTATCAATTCCATCAGTCTTGATGAGAACTATTCATAATGAATTAAAAAAATTATTATTATAATGAATAACTCTTTTCTAAGTCAAAAAAATGAAATTAATATCTAATATTAAGTTTAATTTTGATAAGAATTTATTTTTAAATGGTTTAGAAAATTGTAATCCTATAAAAATTATATCACAAATTTAACTCTTTTTCTGTTTCAAAATATATTTGAATTAAATGGGAATAAACATTCCTTAATTCTTTTTAAACAGAGCATATATATGATTTCTAAATGAGAAGGTTATTTATATGAAAATTAAAAAAGTAAGTTTAAGCTCAGAAAAGATATTCATAGATATAGTTTTATGTCCTAAAACTAATTTATATTTACAGAGTCTTTACTGTCATAGATGTGCATATTTTACTTTAGATGAGGAGAACCATATTAATTGTAATTATAAAAAACCCCAAATAAATCTCATTGACCATCAGAAAGAAGAATTAATAAAAGTTTTCTCAGAGATTAAGGATATAAAAGAAAATTCTTCTCAAGGATTTAAAGATAACATGGTAAATAACGAATTTATGAATGATATAGATAGATTTAAAAAAGACCTTCTTAAGGAGATAAAAAAAAGAAAGAATTCTATCAAGATATTATAAAAACAAATTCATGCAAATTTAATAATGTAATAACCAATTATGTATAAAATTATCCATAAAATAGTTTCTATCATTTTAAATTATGGTTCTTTTTGATTCCAATGGATAAAAATCTGGAATTTGAAATCTTTACCCTTATATTCGCCATCACTTATAGCGGAAAATTCAAATCCATTATGTTCATGCCAATAAACAGAGGCTTTATTAAATATTGGCTTTTCTACGATAAAAGCAACAACAGGGGTGTTTATCTTTAATAACCCTTTTTGAAAAATAGCAGTACCTACTCCTTTACGTTTATATTCTGGTAAAATACTCACTTGGTCTAAATAAGCAAATTCGGTTTTTTCATTAATGAGTAAATCATTTGTTTTTTTATTTTCGAAAGAGAGATTGCCAACAACATCACGCACTTTTATGATGTCGTATTTTTTTCTATGTATACTGGCAAAACCAATAATTGTTCCATCATCATTTTTCGCAACATAAATATCGATGTCAGGATCTTCAATAAGGTTTTTGTAATAATCTATGTCTACTTCTTTGCGTAAAAAACCTTCTTCTTCCAATCTTTTTCTTTGTTTTTGTGAAATTTCATCAACATCTCTTATTTCAATTAGGTTTTGCTTAAGAGCATTAAGGATTCCTTCAGCATCTTCTACGCTAGCAATTTTAATATTAGAATTCAAAGTTTTTCCTCAAAATGATTATATTGTTGCTTAATAAAATTATAGCCTTTTTTATGCTAATATTTTTTTCCTTATTTCATTAATTACTTATAAACTAATTTGTATCAATTTAAAATTTATAAGATAATATTGTTTTGATATATTAAAACAAATTTCTAAAATTATTTCTTTTAATTATCTCAATTCCATTAAGTATTATACAAGAAATTACCCCGAAACTTAATAAATATAATCCTTTCCTTTCTTCTATTTAAGTTCTTTTAAACCATAAATTTCTTACTCTTCCCGCATCCAATTTAAATCCTTCAATAAGTCCATTCTCTGTTCTTTTGAACCTAAATGTAGCCCAGTATGTTCGAAATTTGTCTTTTTCAGCGAACAGCATCTCAAAATTAGCGATGTATAAATTGTTATTATTAATTAAAAGTTTATAAGTTTGGTCGATTTCCTCACTATAATATATTCCAATATATTCCTTTAATTCTTTTTGTGTTAGTTTGGGAGATTCTATTCGCTTATTTATGGATTCTTTCCCTTCTTCATGTAGGATAAATTGTGAGTAAATACCTTTTTCATTCTTTTCAAATGTTATCCGTAGATTAAGAAATTCTAAAAAAAAAGAGGTTTCAGATTCAGGAATGAATTCCATTTTGGGAAACCTTAAACTTGCTTGGATCATAAGGTGATTATTTTCACATGAAATGGTTACGATACCTAAGGAATCAGAATGATATTTTCCTATGTAATTTTGAAAAATTTTAGGATCAACTGTGACTTTTGTTAGTTCGATGTCTTTGAACATTTCTTCTTCATAATTTTCATTGAGTCTAAAGATTGTTTCTAATAATTTATCAATAATTTCATTCGCTAAGAGCTCAGGATTTAAATTTTGAAGGTTAGCTAGTAATATCACAGATAATCTGTACTCCGGAAAGGAAACATATTGCGCATGATACCCTCCTATTCCTCCGTTATGCCAAATTCTTTTTTGCTCTTTATATTTATCAATAACAAGTCCGAAAGCATAATCTCCTTGTTCCCCATTGTTTAATTTACCGGGAGTATGCATGGTTTTGATTAGATCTTGACCCTTTTTTCCTAATTTGTTATCATGATAATTTTGATCCCACAAAAAAAGATCCTCCACATTTGAATAAACCCCTCCAGGTCCACAGTGCCTATGGCTAACCATCGCATTGAAATATCCTTTTTTTCCATCAGGTATATAACCAAAAGCCCGGTTTTTAATAATATATTTATTATCGTCAATAAAATTAGTATTTTTCATACCAAGGGGTTTAAATATGTTTTCTTCTGCAAATTCTCTTAAAGATTTTCCAGTTACATTTTCAATAATGGCTGCTAACATCACATAATTTGAATTACTATAAAGTGTCTCTTTTCCTGGAGTAAAATTAAGTTCTTTTTGTTTAAAGACGAGACGTAAGACTTCACGCTTTGTGAGGTTTGTCATTTCTAGAGTGTTTTTACCTTTTAGAGCCATTAAACCAGCATAATCCCGAATTCCGCTTGTATGATGAATTAAATGACAAATTGTAATAAGTTTTCTATAATCCGGAAATTTTGGCAAATATTTTCTTATATCATCATCAAGGGAAATTTTATTCTGTTTAGCAAGTAGGAGTATGCACATTGCTGTAAATTGTTTTGAAATTGAACCGATACTAAATATTGTTTTGGTAGTAATGGGAACATCATGCTCAAGATCAGCCATACCATAACCCTTTTTATAAATGATTTTGCCATCCTTTATGATGGCGAGAGCACATCCGGGAGAGTCTGATTTATCCCATTTTTTAAATAATCCATCAACTTCTTGAGCTAATTTTTCTTTAATCATACATTTCACACCTCAAATTAAGAAATTTTATGAAAAATATGGCGTTCCCATATAAAATGTACATTTCCCTGTTCATCTACTAAAAATTGGACTTTGGTTTTAAAATCAAAATCCGTATACAAAAAATAAGTTAATCGTTCAGGATCACTCTCAACCGGAACTAAAAGTCCTGGATTCTTAGGATATGGAACAAATAGCACTAATACTCCGGTAGGTGCTCTTCTAATTGAAATCTTAATAAAATCTTGAAATTTTGAATACTCACCAACAAGCTTATCTAATATTGATTCTTTCTTAAAATAATCCGTATCTGTCATCGGATCTTTCCCTAATAAGGTCATAAGACCCATAAGGTACGCAAGCTCGAGTTTATATCCTCCAGGTTTATTGGTAACTGCCACTAAACCAATCTTTTTCTCAGGGACCATAAAGATTTGAGCTGAGGCTGCTCCCGTTCCTCCCCTATGTTCTATTAAATCATACTCGAAAAAATTCTTACGGATTATCCATCCATATCCGTAATAATCCAGTCCTGAGACCAAACTAAGCCTGGATCTTATAAACATTCCTACTTTTTGATGGGGATAAATTATTTTTTGAATAGATTCGGGAGATATTATCTGTTGTTCTTCAAATTTTCCTTCATTCATTAATGCTATCAAATAGTTTGAAACTTCATTTACCGAACTAATTAATCCCCCAGGGGGATTAAAGAATTGATCTACATTTCGTTGAGCACGAACTAATTGTTTTCCTCTCATCTCATAATTCACTGAGATATCGAAGATTCCTTCCACTGGTTCTTCGGAAGGAAAGAAAGAGGTCTTCATATTTAGTGGATTTAATATGTGTTTATGAATGTAATCTTCATATTCTTCCCCAGAGACCTCCTTAATTATCATCCCGAGAAGAGAATATCCCATATTGAAATATAAATATTTCTCTCCAGGTCTGAAAAGAACTTCATTTTGGGCACTATTAATAAACAAGATTATATCTTCTTTTGATGAAAAAGGAACCATTGGTGGAGCATCTTCTTGATTAAAATCTCTTAACCTCACAGTACTCCAAAAACCATGAAGACCTGGAATACCCGATGAATGTGTTAGTAAATGGTGTATAGTTATTGGATTATCAGGAAACCCTAATTGAAACCATTTTAAATGTTTTTTTACAGGATCGTTGACATTTAATTTCCCTTGTTCATATAATTGCATAATTGCTAAAGCTGTAAATGATTTTGTGCAAGAACCCATTTCAAGTTTGGTATCTGGTGTAATTGGATGCTTCTTTGGGACATTATTTTCTAGGTCTTTAGTTCCAAATCCACGACGATAAATTACTTGATTATCTTTAATCATCGCAATCGTTAATCCAGGGATTCGCATTCTAGACATTGCTTGAGCAATTTTTTGCTCAAACATAACCTTATTTTTTTTAAAAACATCTAAATCCATTTTTTTCTCACTTTTCTGTCTTTAATTTTTAATTTTAAATTTTAAATCTTAGCAATTCTCTCTACATTGAAATTTGAATAATTGAATTTCAAATTATTAGATATCTGTTAATTATTAATCAAGAACAAACAAATATTTAAATCTTTAGATTCTTCCTATGAATACGTGTAATTCCATTACCTATTCATGGAAATATTTAAATACTAAACATTCTTATAGTTATATAGTAAAAAAAGTTTTATAATTCTCCTTTTTAGCTTCTCTCGTGCATTAACTTATATTGTTAAGTCCATTATATCTATAAATGATATGGTCAATTTTATAGAAGTATTACCTCCTAAATTTAATTTTAAGTGAGTATAAACTAAGAAGGATTGTCGAAAATTGATGTTTATAATTATTTATATCATCTTTATTGCTATATTCGGAATTACAATGCTTCTACTTTACCTAAGTAAATCTAAAAATTGATAGTCTTCCTAATTGTACGGGATATTTAGGAGAAATAAATAAGGACAGTAGCAAAACAGTTGAAACCCTTTAATGAGATTATTTTTAAAAAATGAGATTATTTTATATTTTTTCGAAACATTGTATATATTAAAACTAATTAAGGGATATTTATGACGTATTCAGATTCAGAAGAAGAATATACATTTAAGGTAACACTAGTTTTTTGGAAATTTTATGAGCTAGGGCTATATTTTGAGCTTCCAGATGTTAGAAAATTTTTAGAAAGGGAGGGATCTCTAAAATTATACAACGCTTATCGTTTTAAAATCGATATGGCAGATGGAACCAAGGTTGATCAACCATTAAAATGGATTTCAAGTCAATCTCATAATTATGCTCCTGTTTGCTTCAAAATAGGGGGATCAGATAGATTTTCTTGCTCTACTGATCCACATATAGTAGGGAAAATAAGGTTAGAAGGACATATTCATTACGGATCTGTACTTGTTATTCATTGTGAGTTATTGTTTGACAATTATCATAAAATAGAAGATTTTATTGAAATTTCCCAACCCTCGAATATGATACTTCATAGTACAGGTAGACCAATAACAGAAAAATTTATAGAGATAAGGGATAATGTTATAGAGCTATTGAAAAAAGCAGAATATCCAGATAAAGCTAAATTGGAATCTAGTTTAGAACCTTGGCATCATACTTGGATCATATGGGATGCTAAACCAGATTTTAAAAGATCTGATTATAGATTTATTGGACAGGAAATAGGTAAGAATGCACGGTATTCAATCGGATTAACTCTACGAACCGATAAGTATCACGAGTTAGATCCTGTAGCTTATAGAGATCAAATTAATCTTAAAAATCTTTCTCCTTATACTGACGAATTTGTAATGATAACCCATGCAGGAAATGTGGTTATCCCAGGACCTGGTCTTTTAGATCCATATACAATGAAAAATTTCTTAATAGATACTCTTTATGGCCCAGAAGTCGGAAATGTGCAAAGATTTTTAATCTTAATGCATATGGAGAATATTTTAGTTGTTGCTGAAAAATTTGATCGAATTATCTCAGAAACCCGAGCTATGGAAGAAGATCTAACTCTAAAAGACAAAATTGATAATCTCGAAAAATTGGAGACTGAATTAAACAGAATTATTCTAGAATTAAATAAAGACGTAATCATATCAAAAATTACTCGGTTATTATTTACTAGTACGTTTAAAACAGGCATGTTCAACGAGCAAATAGATAAATTAGATGGTTTTACTTTTTCAAAAGCAACTGATGATGTTATTTGGAGAATTAGAAAAACTCTAAATAGGCAAAGGAATACTCTTAATACTAAATCTTCAGCCATAGAAAATAAATTTTTAGCAATACTTAATTACCTTGCTTTATTTGAATTAGCTACTTTAGTGATTTCATTAGCTTTAGGTGATATTTTTGCAGAAGATCTTCCTGGAATTGGAGTGATTCAAATTATTGTTGCATTATCTATAGTTATTATCGCGATTATATTATTAAGAATGCAAGAGAGGAAGTTATAACACTGGTTGATTTTATTAAATTGCAGGGAAATCCTGCTGAAAGAGGCTTCCAACAGGGAGATTTGCTAAAGGATAAGATTCATAATATGTTTGATATTGTCTTTCATTCAAAAATGTTTTCAGAAGTGACATCTAAACTAATTCCCCTCTCTATAATCA
>JAHQWI010000002.1 GCA_029856085.1 Promethearchaeia archaeon
TGATGCGAATAATTTAAAATATTTTAGAAGATTGATAACCCCTAAATTATCACCCATTAGATTTGATACTCAATTCTTTTTATGTAAATTTCCTCAAAAGCAGAATATTAATTTATTTAGTGATGAATTAACAGAGGGTTTATGGGGATCTCCAAAACAGATATTAGAACAATATAAAAAAAGTCAAATAAAATTAATATTTCCTCAATATTCCACACTTCAACGGCTTCAAAAGTTTAAAACAATTCAAGAAGTATTTGATAATTCGAAAAATGTTTCTAGTCATAATCGATTGAAGGATTTCTGAGATAAAAATAATAAAAGAACGATTAGATTATTGCGTCTTGATAATTCGAGAAACGTGTTTAGAACCAAAACCATATCAAAAATACTTAAATAAAGATATAGAAAAGTAAAGTTTTTTTAAGTTACTAATTCAATTAGAATAGAGGTGTTAAATTTTGACTATAAAAACTAATATTACCGAAATGTTTGGAATTAAGCATCCAATCGCAAGTTCTGCGATGGGCCCTTTCAGAACAACCGAATTAGCTATAGCAGTCTCAGAAGCTGGTGGACTTGGCATGATCTCTCATGCTCACCAATCAATGGATGGTAGGGAAGCAGACCCAATAGTTGCCATGAAAAAAAATCTTGATTATGTAGTTGAACATACTGGCGGGATTTTTGGTTTCAACATAAGAACTTCAAGACTTACACCAGATTGTGATAAATTTATCTCCGAAACCGCAAAGCACATAATGACAGATCCTAAATTGAAAGAACAATGCCTATATGCGCTCACCAGTGCGGGTTCAGCAAAAAGAATGCCCCAGAACAAAGATTTCCAGAAATTAAGGGACAGCACGCAGATTAAACATTTCCATGTTGCTCCTGCGCTCTGGTTAGCAGATAAGTGTGTTGCAGCGGGATGTGACGGCCTTGTTGTAACAGGTTTCGAAGGGGGAGGCCACCAATCATATGAAAAAGTTGGTGGTTTGGTTTTATTGCAGCAAGTACAGCAAAAACATCCAGATATTCCAAAAATCGCTTGTGGGGGATTTGCAACAGGAGCAGGTATGGCTGCAGCTTTAGCTCTCGGTGCTGGAGGAATTGCTATGGGATCGAGATTTATTGCGTCTCATGATAGTGAATTTCATGAAAACTATAAAAGTGTAGTACCACCAGCTAAGGCTCAAGATACGATTGTGAGAACTGGAGGTTTAGGAACCATTAGACTCTGGAGGAATAAATTTTCCCTGGCAAAAGGATTAGTAAAAAGCAAAGAAGAAAAAATGGCTGAAGAAAAAGCATTGGTAGATCACCGTACTGCTATATCACAGGAGAATCTTGCCGAAGAATTAAGAAAAGATGCAATTGCTGCTTTTGCAACTTATGATGGTGATGTTGAGAATGGTTATGTATTGTTAGGGCAAAGTATAGGAGCAATAAACCAAATCGAGAGTGTTTCTGATATCATAGAAACAGTGATAAAAGATGCAGAAAAAGCATTAAAAAATGCGACATCTTATATACAATAATTGTTTTTTACCTATTCAAATCAACTTTTTTTTAAGTATTATTATAACATTTTCTCTTTATTGGTTCATTACCTATTCGAGAAAACAAGACAATAGGCATGATCATAGCCAAAGGATTCCTTATCTCTGGGCCCTTCCCATCCGATAATCACTTCACCTTCGAAATATAGCACGTCAGAGAGTGCTTTCCCTACATCCCAGGCTAAAGTAGTAATCCCGTCCGTTTTGAGATTTGCTACGAATAAGTGGGAAATGATATCTTTCTGTTTGTATTATTGAATGATAAGACAAAAAAGTAACAAATATTATTTTAAATTAAATAATCCGAGAGTTTAGGGAAGAATAAAAAATAGAGATAGTGTTCATATATGTTTAGAATGAAAGATTTCTTAGATGCATTTAAAAATTCTTAAAAATAAAAAAAAATTATTTAATTTTCTGCTTTTTAAGATATACCAATGCCACAACACCGATGACCATGAAAATTAAGAAATAATTCCCAAAAGGAACTGCAGCTCCACCATCACCAGTATCTAAGACAAACTTAAGAGCCAATTCTCCGTCCTCTTTCGATACGTATGAAGTTAAAAAACCATCAGTATTAAAGGTATATTCATCCGTATCTCCGTAATAGTTTTCAATAATTGTATTATCAACAATAGAATAGTTATAAGCATGCATAGCTTCAGCTACCAATGTTAGATCTATAGGTGTTGGTATTATATTTGGGAAGAACATGTAATCGCCAAAGTAAAGATAATTTTGAGTATTATTAGCAGCCATATATAATTCATTGTCCACCGAGGTAGCCCATCCAATTAAAGGATGATATTGTCTTATTGTACAATTTACCACTAATGCATCTATAGTATTATGTACGCCTTTCTCTATTGATTCAGATTTAAAAGTAATTTTATTGCCTTTAGCTTCAGAAGGATGAGTAAGTTTCCATGTATATGTTTTTCCAACATCAGCTGGAAAGGTTGTATCTTCTATAGTTGTAGCACCTATCGCATTGGGACTAAAAAACGAGAAGAAGAATATGATAAACAAACCTATTATCACTTTTTTAACCTTTTTCAACTTTGACACCCTAAATTCAATTCAATAAATAAAATATCATTTTTGGATTAGATTAAATATTAAATTTAGAATACTTTTTTCTAGTATTTAAATTTAACATTTTTGTTCAATATTAAATTGAAGTTAGATTTTTCGACGCAATATTTAAAGAGGTTGGGGAAGAAGATATTGCTAACTTAACTGCATTGTTAGATTCTCATTTAAATACTTTAAAATAAGGCTTCTTAAAGAAAAGTTCGCTAAAAGGTTTACAATCAAAGGAAAGGCACAGTCCAATAAATAAGTTTCCAGAATTATTTGCCAATAATAAATAAGTTCATAAATTACTTAATTCTTTTAAAACATTGATTAATGAGTAAATCGCTCTACAATGTTTTTTTGGAGAATATACAAATTGATCAATTTGAAATGATGATTGGTCGAAACGAGTTCGCCTATTTACAAGCTACTAAACAAAATCTTTTTAGTTTATTAAATAAATCTATATGTGTATGTCCTTTATGCACTAATGATGAAAACGATGTGGTTTATATCCCCCGATCACGAAACTTGGTATTATGTTGAATACCATGAAAAGGGACTCATTTAGGATCCGTCCCATGAAAGTGAAGAAGATAGAAGACAAAATGAATATATTAATTGGGATCTTGAACAAAAAGAAAAATTCGCTAAAAGATACCTTAATAGAAAAAAGCCAGATTCAGAGAAATAGATTCATGAGTGTTCTGAATAGAGCCATTTCTTAAGAGTTATTAAACTCTCCTCCCTCTGTGACCGCCCTTCCTCCTACAGTGGTCATGTGACTTAGGAGTTACTTCTTCAATCCGCCCTACTTGAAGTCCGGCTCGAGCGAGTGCACGTATGCAAGCTTGAGCACCTGGTCCGGGAGTTTGGCTTTTATTTCCACCGGGAGCCCGAACTTTAATGTGGATCCCTCTGATTCCTTTATCTCGAAGGTCGTTGGCTACTCTGAACCCACACTGCATAGCAGCGTAGGGGGATGACTCATCACGGCTAGCTTTAACCACCATTCCCGCAGTACATTTTGCGACGGTTTCAGCGCCACTTAAATCAGTGGCAGTTACGATTGTATTATTATAGCTTGAAAAAATATGTACAATTGCCCATTTAGTTTCTTCTCTTTTACTCATCATGCTTCACTTTTAGTTTTTGTTTCCTTTGGTTTTGAGAGTGGACTATTAGGTGCAAAATCAATGAAATCTTCTTCTGCTCTTTTAACAATGTAAGAAGGGGCATCGATTTTTTTCCCTGCTACTTGAATATGGCCATGAGTTATGAATTGCCTTGCTTGATAGATTGAACTTGCGAATCCTTTTTCATAAACAAGCGTTTGGAGTCTTCTTTTTAAGACGTCTTCGACCGTTAGAAGAAGTACATCTTCAAATTTTGCTTCTGATCCAATAATTCCTAATCTATCTAATTTTCTAATTAGTTCTTGTTGAGCCTCTATAGCTTTTTCTTTTGTTAAGGTTCTGGATTGTCTTGCGAGATGACGCCAATCTGCTAAAATTGTTCTACTTTTCCAGTATTCTCTTTTGTTACTTAGCCCATATTTACCGAGGAATTCAAGTTCTTCCATGATTCTCTCTTTTTGAAATGGATGTTTAGGTTTCCTAAACTTCTTTTTTAACCTTCTTGGATCTCCCATAGTATCACCTGTATTAAGGGGCTGGTTGACGTTTTTTCCTTCGCATAACTCCAACAACTAACCCATGACGCCCAGTGCTTTTTGTTTTTTGACCACGTACCTTTAATCTTAAATGGTGGCGCACACCTTTATAAGATTTAATTTTCTTCATTCTATCTATATCATTTTTCAATGAAAGGTCTAATTTATTTCCGATAATATGAAGGTCTTTCCCAGTACGCAAATCTTTAGATCTATTTACCATCCAATCTGGGATCCCACTTTCAATTGGATCCAAAATTATTTCTTCAATTCTATTTAAATCTTTCTCGGGAATTGCTCCAATTCTTATAGTAGGAGATATTCCTGCCACTCTAACAATTGCTTGGGCAAATCTTCTACCAACACCTCTAATTTGTGTTAGTCCATATTCAACTTTCGCGTTCCCATCCACCTGAGAGCGGAGTTGACGGAAAAAAACCTTTTCACGGAAATTCTTGGGTCGTATTGCAGATAAAGAGCTCATTTGAATTCAATCTAATAGTAATAAGTTTATTTATTGATATAGTGGTAGTATATACAGAATTTAATATTAAATTTTTGGTTTTACCTAAGAATTAGCTAAAATGTAAGGAAAAAACAATAATAAAAAATTATTTATTAATTAAGTTCTCTTATATTTTCTATTTTTGAGATCTTGTTTTTAAGATGGGAATATACTGGTAGCATCATTATCGGTAATAGCACTAAAAGATCTGTTTCCGATTTCTTCGAATAGTTCAATAGCTCTAGGATCACCTCTATTTAACTGTGCAAAACCAAGAGGATATGTCCACGCGCAGAAAGACAAAGATTTTAAGTAATTCCTCCAAATTTCATCAAAGTCATCATCTATAGTAATCCCATTTTCTTCTAATCGTTTCACACATAAATTTATCATATCTTTTTCAATTTTTCTTCTTAAATCAACTTTTATACTTGCTCCTAGAAGGTATCCAACATCCAGAACTCCTCCAGTTATTACTATGTTTGCCCAATCAAAAATAATTAGTGGATTCTCGCTATTCTCAGAATCAAAAAAGATATTGTCTGCCCGATAGTCAAAATGAGTTAAAGTCATATTTTTATCTGGGAGATCTTCCATCATCCAAGAAAAATGTTTATATATCGTTTCCCCAGCCTTTCGACCCCCCTCTGGGAGAAATTTCAAAAATTCCTCGGATTTTACTGCTAAATCCCATGAATTACGAAAGGTTTCAGTGAAGTTTTTTACCAGTGTTGGGTCCTTTGGTTTAGGTATCCAATCAAATGAATAAAGGTCTGGAGCATCCCACCATCTTGCATGAAAGTCTGCAATAGAAATTATTGCTTGTTTAGTTTGCTCATAATTGAAGCCCTCAATCTGGTCAACCATATTATAACATGAACAATCTTCAAGAATGAGAATATATTTCTTAGCTTCTAAATCATAATCAGAATATATAAGACCCGGAACTCGTATAGGACTTTTTGGTGCTATTTCGGTGTAAAATCTTATCTCTTTTTCATAAACATTATACTGAAGACCGATGGCTAAGGCAGTTCGAAAGGTTGTAGGCATTTTTACAATCATAGTGTTTGGTAGGTTGGGAGACTCTTTATCATAGGTTATTGTTAATCTTGCCATATCACTCATAAATCCTTCCCCATTTCCCCATGGTTCTCTGGAAATTGATTCAATATTGGTATCTTTTAGATATCCAGAATCGTGTAAAGCCTGATTAAGCCATTCTGAAGTAATCCTTTTGGTTCGTTTAGGTATTGCTAATGGTTCTGACATCATATTGATAACGCCCTTTTTATATAAAAATATAAAAATTATACAAGAAAAAGATTAGGATATATAAAAAGTTATCTTAGATTTTGTTAGAGCATATAATTATGAATTAGTAATTAGAATAGGAAAAATCTTGAAATAATCCAACTTAATAATTAGGGACTCTCTTATTCTCTTCCAATTTGGAATTAATGTGTTTTTTACTATTATTTTTCTTTGAACCAGCAATCCTTTGGAGTAAGGGTAAACCAGGTTTTACATCTTCTATTGGTTTTGATTCAATCATATTGTTAGCTATCAATTCCTCATAGAGTTCTTTCCCCTTCTCTGTGCGTATGAGAACAGTATTCCAACCAGAAGGTGAACCAATAGAACCAACTGATATATCCGCTGATTCAGAAGTTAAGTCATAACACACTTCACAATCTTCCCGCCCTAAATGAGAGATTTCTTTGATAGGTATGCTTAATTCTTCTCCTTTTTCAGTATAAATAAAGAATTTTCCCTTATTAATATCCATCTTTTTGGCATCTTTTACGTCTACATTTAATTTCTTACATATTTCTAGAAGGGATTCAAATGAAAAAGATTCCATACAGAATATGCCAATTCTGTAATCAATGTTATTTAGTGATGGAAATCCAATATTATATATCTTAGATTTTAAGAGAGCTTGCATTTGACATGGTACCCCTACGACAGCAATCTTAGTATTGTTTAATTCATTTTGGTTTAATAATTGCAAATTAGGATTATTAACATATTTTGTTCCTGCTGTTGAAAGGATTTCTTCCTTATTTTTAAGTAAAACTGGTTCAGGACGCCATAGAGTATTGCTCATTTTTGCACCTAAGGCAAGATCTATCTTCTTCTTGGCAAAAAGATAATGTATACAGGTACTAGAAACCCCTCCGTCTTGACAAATTTCCGAAATTTCTTTAACTTTTGTCCTTGCAGAATAGGCTTCAATGAAATGACCAATTTTTCCATATTCTTTAATTTCAGAAGTATTATCAAGTGTCATATTCAATACTCTCGCAGGAAGATATGTCCTGGGACATACGAAATAGCATAATCCACAGCGAATACATTTATCTTCATCAATTTTACCGAACCCATTATAAATATGAAGACAATTTACAGGACAAATTCCAGCACACAGCCCACACCCTGAACAGTTTTTAGAGTCGAAGATAACCTTTACTGGTTCATAAATAGGTTTTAATTTTGAAAGATCACCATCATTAACGTTGATGGATAAGTCTTTAAAGATGAGTTTTTCTGGGTTATTTTCATCTCCTTGAATTTTATCATAGATTTCTTCTACATCTACAAGTTTTTCATTTCTTAGTAACTCTAATAGACTTAGAGTTTTATGTAATTCTATGGATGTTTTTTCACAAAACTGACTTAAATCTTGTAAATTAGTTATAGAATTATTATTTAGAAAATTAAAGAGGGAATATTTTAATTTTTCTTCATCCAACATCTTATAGAGGATAGTTTCGTATTGAGATTCATCATAAATTCCGGCATCTAAAATATCTTTCTTAGCATCAATTAGAGCTCGAATTCTATATGAATCTAAAGCATCCGCTACATTTTTTAAAAATTCCCATGAAAAATTTTCTTCAATACTCATAATTATTCAATTTTTTTGTTTAAATTTAATTTATTCCGAAGACCCGGGCTGCGGGTTAGTTTCTTTTCAACTATGATTTTTTTGAAAAGATCATTCTATTTCGGATTATTTTTTGGTAGAGGAGGGAGATCATAAATTTTTGTGGTTATATCTTCAACTGAATTAATAAATTTTTCAACTTCTGCTGCTGAACAGAAATATTGTTGAATGCGTTTATCAGAAATACCTTCATGTTTTAATAACTTCTTTAGAGTAAGTATATGCTCATATGTGTTAATATTGCCGTTCCCGAATTCACATTCTCCTTCTTTTCAAGATATTACTGCAACACCATCGGCACCATTTAGGAATGCTTCCATAATTAAATGAATTCCTATTCGACCAGTACATCTCACTCGAATAAGATGGAAATCTGTAGAGTATGATCTTCTTGTTACTCCCGTTAGATCTGCTGCAGAATAACCTCACTTATCACATCCAAAAGCTATTATTTTTCTTGAATTATTATCTTTTTCATCTGGCATTTTTATTAACCTCTAATCTGCTTATTCTTCAATACCCTCAGTAATTTTTTCTATAGTTTCCACTTCGGTACATCCGATCCCTTTAATTTCTTGTGTAAATTGTTGATCTCGATAATATTTTAAGTCTATAGCTCTTGCAGGACATGAAGAGATACATACACCGCAACCCTTGCATTTTAGATCATCGACTACGGCAATTTCTTCATCATTAACCTTTATAGCTTCATAGGAACATAGTTTCTCACACCTGTGGCAACCCATACATAAATCTTCATCTACTTCAGCAATAATTAATTCTTGTTTAAAGGTATCATGAGATAGAAGAGTGGATGCTTTACTTGCGGCGGCTAAGGCTGAAGAAACCGAATAGGGAATATTTTTTGGACCTGCGGCACATCCAGCAATGTAAATCCCAATATCTTTAGTTTCTTGTGGGCTTAAACATCCATGGATTTCTGAAAGGAAGCCTCCTGGACCTTTGCTTAACCCCATTACCTCGATCATTTCTTCAGTTCCTTTTGAAGGATTCATTCCTGTTGACAACACTACCAAATCAGCATCGATTTTTACAATTTCACCAGTTAAAGACGAATATGCTCTGACTTTTAACTTATTCGTTTTATTATCTTCTATTATTTCACCTACTTTTCCCCTAATCATTCGTACTCCTGATTCTCTTATTTTCCTATAGTATTCTTCATTGCCCTTATCTGTTGTTCGCATATCGATATAGAATATAATTACATCCATGTCTGGATATTCTTGCTTGAGTAATTGAGCATTCTTAAGTGCAACACTACAACAAACGAAAGAACAATACGGGTTAGCGTTTACATCTCTGGAACCTACACATTGAACCATTACAATAGTTTTTGGTGTTTCTCCTGTGGAAACTCTGTAAACATGTCCTCCAGTAGGTCCTATAGGACTTAACAATCTTTCTAGTTCTATTTGTGTAATCACATCAGGATAATATCCATAATTATATTCATTTGACTCCCATATTGGATATTCATCCCATCCTGTAGCAATAATTGCTGCTCCTACCTTAACATCGAAATATTCTGCTTCTTGTTCAAAGTCAATTGCTTCAGCAGGACATGTTCGTTCACAATTCTTACAGTCAATGCACACACTCCTATCCATAACAGCTAATTTTGGTACAGCTTGAGGAAAAGGGATATAAATTGCATTTCTTTCACCAATACCTCTATCAAATTCACTAGGAACTTTAATAGGACATTTAGTTGTGCATAATCCGCATCCTGTACATTTTTTTTCGTCAACATATCGAGCATTTTTTCTGATTTTAACCTTGTAATCTCCAGGTATTCCATCAAACTCTATAATATCGCTATAAGTAAATAAATTTATGTTTGGGTGTTTTGAAGCATTTACCATTATTGGTGCTAGAACTCATATTCCACAATCGTCAGTTGGATATATTCTATCTAGTTGTGCCATCTTTCCGCCAATTGTAGCTTCTTTTTCTACTAAATAGACAGGGATTCCTTGATTTGCGAGATCTAATGCTGCATTCATTCCAGCAATTCCAGCACCTACAACCAAAACTGCTTTTTCTACGGGTATTTCTTTTCTTGGTATCACCTCTAATTCTCGGGCGCGATTTATACCTGCCTGAACAAGTCTTATAGCTTTTTCTGTAGCACCTTCCCTGTCCTTAGCGTGTACAAAGGAGCAATGCTCGCGAAGATTGACCATTTGGAAATAATAAGGACTTAATCCAGCTTCCGCTAAAACTGCTCTATAAGTTGGTTCATGTATTTTTGGTGTACATGCAGCAACTACCACTCTATTTAAATCTAAATCAAGAATATCATTTCTAATAATGTTTTGTCCTGGATCACTGCAAGTAAAATCATTTACTCGGGCAATAACGACGTTATTTTTTGTTGCATTTTTCTCAACATAATCCCTTACAGCGTCGCAATCAACAGCAGCTCCGATATTTACCCCTCATCTACATACATAAACTCCGATTCTTAGTTCATCCTTGGTCTGTTTATCAGACAACTAATTCACCTTTTTGTAAAACTTCACCAAATATTTTTTGTTGATTTGAAATATTACATTAAATCTTATTGGTTTATGAAATTATGGAGATAATTTATTTTTTCTGATTAGATTTCATAATTTCAATTTTGATAAAAGAATTCAAACTAAAAAGATAATCTCGCCCATTATTTTTTCAAAGAAGAACTATATAGTTAATTTTGTTTAAATAAGATTAATGAAATAAGGCATTTTCAAAATTTAAATAAGAAATATTCGCGATTTATATTCAATTTGAGATTAAATAAAAAAAAAAGATTTGATTTATTTATTCATAGAAATTAGTGATTTCTTGGTTCTTATTATCAATCCGACTGCACTAAAAGTAAGAAGAATAAATATAATATTAAAACCCGGAATTTGTTGTCGTGCCTTTTTTATAATTGTTATATCAGTAGTTTCTATGTAATCCAAATTATAATCCGAAAATTGGACAAGAACAAAATCAGTATAATGTAATGATACCGTTTCTGGCTTTTCTTGGATAGGTATTATTATAGAGGTTGTACCATTAATCCATTTCGAGCCATAGAATTCTAAAGTTAAATCACTACTATAGATTGATATAGGAACCATTTGTGAATAGCTATATTGGTTTAAGTTCTCATTAACATCTTCAATAGTGATATTAATAAGTTTGCTCTGAACATCATATACTACGCTTGAGAAATTATATTTAGGAAGGTAAGGATTATCAAACCATGGAAAAAAGAACCAATCAAGAGATTCTCCTACAACAGTTTCAAATGCATTTCGAAAATCTGTTAAATCTGCTATTTCAAAATAATTATCTTGGAAAAAATATGTAAGTCCTTCAATAAATTTCTCATGACCTAATGTTAACCTTAATTTTTCGAGAATAGTGTTTGTTTTAGTGTAGCCTAAGTACCAATAATTGGTGCCACTTATAAAACAATCAGGAACAGACTGATTAATTTTATTTGGTAAACCATAGTCAAGTGAATAATGTCTAACATTATATAATCCCCAATATGGCTCAAATGTATCCCACTCTGGGTGATAAAAATCTTTATACCAATCTGTAAGCCAACATACAATACCTTCATCTAAAAAGCCCCAATCAACTTGGTCAAATCCAACCAGAGAGTAAAACCATTGATGGGCTGTTTCATGGGCAATAATCGTTTCAAGATACCATTGAGGATATTGATGTCTATCTGCTGCTTCTGAAGCATAAATTTGTAAAGGATATTCCATGCCCCCATAATGAGTATATTCCTCAACGACGTTAAAAGTGGAATAACAGTAATTTCCAAATGTATCATGATATAAAACGCCAGAATTTATAGCGACTTCTAAAGCAAAGACACTCCACAAATCTTCAGATTTTGGAAGAAAATAACTGGAAACGGTAATATTGACATAAGGAATGATAACAGATTCTACTATAAAATAACGAGATGCTGAAAAGGTCACCTCTCTTACTGGGAGATGTGGATTGTAGTGATTAATTGTTCTTCCTCCAGTAGTCATGTTTTCCATTAATTCTCCTGTAGCAGCAACAGTCATGTTTTCAGGTACATTGACGATTAAATCGTAATACGCCATATCATAATAGAAAGGATCACCAGTCGACAGATAAGGATCTATATTCCATTCATCAAACTCATCATATACACATGGTAATGGATAACAACTCGCAAACTTAAAAATACGAGTTTCGTTATGATCCTCACCATGATCATTCGCACGATCTATACCACCATCAGGAAGGGTTGTATTAAAAGATATTATAAAGGAAGTACGGTTTCCAGGCTCTAAATCGTTAGTTAAATTTACCCACATTAATTG
>JAHQWI010000003.1 GCA_029856085.1 Promethearchaeia archaeon
TATAGGTAAAGCAACAAAACAACCAATCTATAGATTATTAGGAGGTAGAAAACAAAAAATTAGAGCCTACGCTTCTATGCCACGTGGATATAAACCCAAAGCGGCAGTAGGCGCTGTTGAGTCTGCTATGAAACCAGAATTAGGTGGTTTTAAAGCCGTCAAATTAAGAATTGGAAATGGACTAAAAAAAGATGAAGAATTGATAAGAGAAGTAAGAGACACATTTCCAGAGATAGATATTATGGTTGACGCTAATTCTGCTTATGATTCTGTAAATGAAGCACTTAAAGTGGCAAATATTTGTGCTAAATACGATATTGCTTGGTTAGAGGAACCTATTCCAACCGATAATCTTAATGGACTAGCCAAGATAAGAGAAAGTTCTCCGGTTCAAATTGCTGGAGGAGAAAATGATATGGGGATATACAGATTTGAGGATATCCTCTCTAAAGAATGCTTTGATATCATACAACCAGACACAACTCGTAGTGGGGGGTATCTACAAATGAAAAAGATTGATGCAATGGCAGAAGTTAAAGGTGTTCGTTGTATTCCTCATATATTTGGATTTGGGCATATTTTGGCGGCAAATCTTCATTTTATAATGTCAACTAGATGTGATTGGTGCGAGTTTCCATTCATACCTGAAGTATATCAGCTCTTAGAAGAACCAATTAAGGCTGAAAACGGAATAGTAAAAGCTTTAGAAAAACCTGGTTTAGGCGTGGAAATAAATCAAAAAATGTTCGAAGAAAATGTTATTAAATGAAATAATAAATTTCTTTTTTTAAACTTGGTTCACAATCTTTTCTTTTTCTAAATAGTTAACGAGTTCTACAACCTTATTTGGTGGAATAATTATATTATATTCCAAAGATAAAAAGCTAGTTACCCTTAAAAGGTTATATCCCTTACATACTAAATTAATCAACTCACTTATTGGACCTAAATATTCAGACTTCAAACGCTTGCAAAAATCTTTAAATGATGGATTTTCAAATAGAAGAAATATTTGGTCTACTACTAAGGGTCCATTAAAGGTGGGAGTATATCTTAACTTTAATTTAGATTCTAATATTTCAACTTCCTTATCTCCTTTGTATTCTTTAACATGGCTATTCCATCTTAAATTTTGAATTTCAAGTATTTCTGAAATTTCTTTTTTAGCTGATTCTAGCAATCTAACGACTTTAGAGGATGAATCAACCTTTTCTATCCACTTTAATAGGTTCAATTCATAATCATAAAATGCTTTAATGATATCCATTCCTAATAGAACTAATTCAATTATATCTTCTTTACTTGACTGATCTTTTGGTATAGTTATGCTTAACATTAATTCTTCTAACAATTTGATTGCTTTCCCCCATCTATTATATATACCTTGATGGATAATAGGCCATAACTCAAAAATTAAATTATTGTCTAATATTGAGAGGATATAAGATATAGATATCCCCATCCCAATAACCCTTTTCAATTCTGTAGAATCACAGTATTCTACAGTATCCATTGATGAGTGATAATAAGGATCCTTATGTCCAAACATAAGTGAGGGTATTCCGAAATATGAGTCCGCAAAAAGAACATGATCACTCCCTCCTTCAAAACTTGTTATTCGGTAACTCATTGGAACTTTTGTTCCATTAATCGCAATACCCTTAGGATGATCAGCAATCTTCTTTATATAAAGTGATGCAATATCATTAAGGATTGATGGAGTGGAATGTGGGGCCAAATTAACCTCTAAAGGATACCCTATTTTAAGACGGTGTTCTCCAATCATATCTAAATTAAGACAGGCTAACACGTTGTTAATTTTATTTTTGTGATATTTCATCCACGGGACGGTTCCACTGAATTCTGGAACCCATACAAACCTAATAGTCCTTTTAGGTTGTTCTAATACCTTTTCGTCAAGTAAATATTTCATTGCTCTTGCTAGCTCCAATAATCCTGCAGCTCCGCTAGCATTATCATTTGCACCTGGAAATGGATGGCATAAATGAGCAATAACAATTATTTCTTGGTCAGGATATTCTGTTCCTCTAATAGAAGAAGTTATTACTTCTAGGCTTCCATTCAAAAATTTCGCATTTATTTTCGCATGTACTTTTACTGGTCCTTTTTTTAATAATTCTTTCAAGTAAATAGCTTGTTTGTAAGAAATACTAAAGCCAAATTTAGCTTTATCAAGCCGATCATGAGTAGTAAAAAAACTATTGTAAATTCGCTTTTCTAATTGATCACCTGTTCTTTTCAGGTCTGGATAATAAATCACCCCTAGGGCTCCTGAACTTTCAATGTAGGAATGATACATAAATGTTAGACTAGAAATCAATATTATTTTACCATCGATATCCTTGCTTTCATAATCTTCTTTTTTATCCCCTTTTCCTATATCTACTATTTCAGCTATGATATCACATGATTTTGAATGTGTTACAATAGATGTTTGAATTTCATTATAATCGCATAATTTTATTCTTTCTGGTTCGGTAATCCAAAGCTCACCAGACTCAATTTCCCATTGGTAAGCTGCGACATATCCCCAAGCATTATTTTTTCCATCAGCTGGGGATTTAAAGTGTTCAATCTCGTTATATCCAATCCTAGATAATTCATTCTTTATTATTTCAGCAATTTCGTGATACCCCTTAGAACCTTGTATTCTGCTAAATTGAGATATCTTTGCGACCCAATCCCAAGCTCTTTGCCCATTAACTTCAGATAAAATATCATTAAGGTATTTTTCAATATCCATGATCTAAACAATAATGAATGTTTTTTATTTATTTTTAATTAAAATGTGAACCAATTAGAATAAAGTATACTTCAATTGGATTTTTCCTTTTTTTTATCATTTATTCTCTAAATCAAGTCTCCTTTTTAATAAAGTATCTCTACATTCCTTCAATTCTTTGGGATAATAATAGTATGGGATAATCCAAAAGAGTGATCCACTTAACCAAATAATTAAAACTACAAAAATAGCAAAAGGCAACAATGACATATTCCTTTCGATCATGGAAGATATCAGCAAATTTCCAATAATACCCCCGAGATTCATCATTAATCCATTCATAGCATTCGCTGTACTTCTAACCTCAGGTAGAGATACCTCTGAATAAATAGCAAATTGATTTCCAGAAGAGAAAGCTACAAAAAAAAATCCTAAATAACCTATTATCACAAAAAATATCCAGGAAAAGACAATTTGAAGCGTTGATTCAGTAAAGAATGGTATTAAGTAAAATGCAATTAAAAGAGAAATACCTACAATAAGACCGATTAACGAAACAACAACTCGACCTTTTAATTTTCCGGATTTGAAATATTTATCTCCTAATCTTCCTCCTATAATGGCTCCAGGGAGAGCACCACTTCCAGCAAGAATATAAATAGTTGTGACTATTAATTCAGCATCCGTGCCATCTACTTTTGTAGTTAAATAGAAGATTGCCCATATCGCAAGTGTAGCATTAGCGACACCTGCGCATAACACTGAAATTAGTATTCCCCCTACTGATCGTGTTCTAAATAATTTCTTCAGATTATTATAAGTTATTTTATAGTTATAATTAATTTCCCCTTTAAAATTCTCAAATTCTGGTTCTGAGCGTAACCGTTCTGGTTCTATAGCTGATAAAATATAAAAGATTAAAGTAAATAGTCCGAGTATAAAACCTACACCATAGGCAATTCTCCATCCTAAGGGTCCAGCATAATTTCCTAGCAACCCTCCAAATATAATCCCCATGCCTGCCCCTAAAGTCAAATTAAATGACATCATTCCATATTTTTTTCCTCTATCATTAGGTGAATATAAATCTCCAATCATAGAATAACCAAGAGGCAAAAAAGCTCCAGTTCCAATTGCGCCTACTATAATAAAAAGGAGGTAATAAAAATAATTAAATGATAAAGAAGCTAAACCATATGTAAAAACCCACACAAAATTAGTATAGATAAAAATCCTCTTCCTAGAAAATTTTTCTGAGATTTTATCTCCATAATAACCAAATATTAAAATACTAATAATCCCGATAATTAATGCTGAAGCTGAAACTATTCCAATTCCAAATTTTGTTGTCTTAGGAAGATATGTTAATAAATTGTCTATATTCACAGGTAAAATTCCCCCACAAAAAAACATCATGAAATAAAGAAGAGAGATCGAGTGGAAAGTTTTTTCTCTGTTTTCTTGATATGATTCACTCATTATTCAAATCTGAATTAGGTTATAGTATATTTTTTGATATTTTGAATAATAATATTTGAACTTCATCTTATAATAGTATTTATTTTATTTAAAAAGAGAAAATTATCTATTGATTTATATCAACTTTGATAAACTTGCCGATACCATTACTCAGTATTTTTAGAGTTTCCTCTTCTAATTCCTCTGGAATATGTCTGAAAGAAAAACTTTCGAGTGCTGGTAAGAGATTCTGGAGAGTTAATCTGGTTAGATAATCTAATTGATCACATAAAGCAATTAATTGAAAATGAGTTGAATTCTCAATTAATACAGCCCCTTTACTTACGGTAAAATAATTTATTTGTTGTTGGAACATATATTTCTTTACACTATTCCATAGATCATGAAATCCTATGAGGTAATTTGCATCTTGAGGAGATCCACTCTTTTCATTTTGTAAAATTAATTCCCAAGCAGAATCTTGCGTTCCTATAAATATTGTTTGTACAATACTTTTCTTTTTTGACTTAGTCTCCTCAGATTTTCTGAATGTTAATCTTTGAAACATTCTTCCTAAAACTGAGCCTGCTGATTTTTCTATAATACCCGTATTTAACTGTTCTAAATTTACATTTATATCTTTTTCAAGACTTGATAAATTGAATTCCTGTGCTGTTTTTAAAGCTTCTTCAAAGTAAAGTTTTGCTTGTTCAGGTAACCTACTTTCTGCCGCTAACAATCCTTTAAGTATAACCAATCTACAGAGATCTACATAACTTTGATTTTCAATAGCAATAGTTTTTGCTAAGTCCAAATGATTATAAGCCTGGTTTAAGTGCTCTAGATTCCCAGTTTCCTGGAAATATTTAAAATATCCTTCACCAAGCCTAATTTCAATATCACTCGCATCTTCAACAGATTGGTTAATAAACATAATTTCTCTTTCTTCATTCAGATGATCGATCAATTCTGACCAATTGCTAAGCAATTCTCCTTCTATGGCTTGCAGATCATGCATAAAAATATTACCTACTGGCGATTCTAAGAACTCTGAATCATTTGGTAAGTTATTTCGTACTAATTCGATTAGTTCAAGAGAATCTGTTTTACCCGCGATTCTTTTCAGAGTAGAAAGTAAATCAAGTTTATAGTAAGTAGGTACATTTTCTTCTGAAAGAACTTTTTGGCATAATTCTTTTGATTCATCATAACGTTCAGAAATAAATAGTGTCTCAGCAATAATACTCAATAAAGAACTTCTTATAAAAAACTCTTCTTGAACAATGGGTAATTCTAATATAGCCTGTTGGCGTTTCAGAGCTTGATCATATAATCCTTGTTTGGATTCAAGTACTGACATATTCGAAGAAATAACCGCATGAGTTCTATCGTCACCCATTTCTTCACTGACTTTTAATACGATCTCGAAGATTTTTAATGCTTTTTCTAAATCTCCACTGGATTGATTAACAGCAGCATAAAAATTTCCTACAACACTTATGATTTCTCGATTATCTAATAATTGTCCAAAATTAAAAACGGGTTCTATTACTTCTATAGCTTCATTTATTTTTCCAAGAAAATATAACCTAAAGCCATAATACCCTTGTAAAAGCATTAATCCCGTTTTCATTTCTATAGAAGTTTGGTCACCCCATTCCTTTTGACAATTATCATATAATTCCTCTAAGAGATTATAAGCGCTTAAACGAAGAAAAGCTTCAGCTTTTGCAATAGCTGCTTCTAATTGAATTATTGGTGGAGCAGATTTGAAGTCAATCCTTTTGGCTACTAATATTAACTCTGATGAAGGTGCAAACCTTGCTTGTAACCGCAAATATATTGGATAACTCCAAGAGCTAGGCTCATATTTATAATTTAGAAGATCTTTACCTTTTCCAATTATAAAACCCCATTTTACTGCTAAGAATGTAAGTAATTGACTATGAGGATTATTTTGTCTTAAATCCGTTAAATACTCATACCATTCGCCTATAGTTTTTTTTTGTATCGCTTTTATAGAAGTAAGAATATCTATTTCTTCTTCATTTGCTAAAGATAAATAAGCCCGCAGTTCTAGAGGAACAAGACGCTGAAAGGTGATCCATAGATCAGGAGCTCCTTTTCCACTTTTTTTTTCTTCATAGTAATCTTTATGAGCACGATATTTTCCTTTTTCATCAATTACAACAACATTGATATGTAAAGAATCTGAATCAGTAGGGTGCCCCACCCGGATTGTATATAGTTTTCCAATCATTGTATTACCTGACTCAGACTTATGGATGTAGGTATTAGAATTATTGATGTTAAAATTGATCTTTTTATCACATATTTTGCAATTAATCTCAGTCATTTTAACACCTCATCTTGCTTGATAATTAGAAGATGAGAGTTTCTATTTAATAATATAACTCACTTTATCATTTTACCTAAGGAGTTTTTTACCCATACTTGTAATCTCATCTAATAAATTATCAATACCTCTTCCATCTAAAGAGCATGTTTCTATGTATTTTTTAAAATATTTCTTTTTTCCAACGACAGACTTGACTAATTCTTTTGATATGTTTCTTTCTAAATCTATTTTATTTCCTACAAGAATTAAACCCGCTTGACCATTATTATATTTATTATTAAGTTCCATTAATTCCATCCAATCATTTAGATTTTCAAATGATTCATATCTGTCAACTGAAAAGACAAAGATGTAAATATCTATAGATTTAATTACTTGATCTTTTATGATATCTAAGGGATGTGCGCCAGGAGTTCTTTGCCCAGCTAAATCATAGCACTGAAATCGCAAATCTTTATATGCCCATGATTCTATTTCCATAAATGGTGTACGGGTGATCTCTTTACTATCTAATACTTTGCCCCCATTGGTGCTATTTACATAATGTGTAGTTTTCTGAATTAATGCTTGTACTAATGTTGTCTTTCCGACTGCCCCATCCCCTACAATAGTCATCCGAACTAATTTTCTTGATTTCTTTAATCTTTTTAAGAATTGAGATAATTTCCCCATATGAAATACTCCTAATATGATATTATATTAATTGTTGAAAAGTTGTCCCAACTAAGGAAGTAGCTATGTATTTCAAAGTTCATTGTTAGATTTTAATGTAATCTTTTAAACGTTAGTACGTGTTATTAAAAGAGACAAAGATTTTATTAAGTATTTCATTTGACAAAAGGGATTTTACCAAATTTCTAATGAAATGCCAGTTGCTAAGAACCATTGAATATAATTGATAACTAAAATAAATTTAATCTTATATGTTATAAAACTAATGTGATATTGATATATATATTAAGAATTTAATTATCACTTTTTTCTTTTAATTATCCTTACCTTGAATGTTATTACCTTTAAAGGATTTGAATAACTTATTTTTGTATTCTTTTGTAAAGTAGTGAATTGCGAATTTTATATTAATAATAGTTTTGTTTAATTAAAAACTGAGTTAAAATCTAAATATAAATTGAATTCTTTTGTTCTATTATTAAAATCTTGTGAAGCATTTTCTATTATCTTCGTGAGAGTATTATAATTTAGTTCCTTTTTAAATTTTCTATCCCATTTCCACCAATTGGGTAGACCTGTGAAATGTACATTCCATAAATGTTCAATATTCCTGTTAGATCTTTTTTCAACCTCTTTTGCGAGTAGAACCCAAAATAAAATAAGATTATTAGAGATTTTGTCATCTTCTCTAATTGGACCTCTAAAAAATTTATTAAAAGCTAATAACATTAGTATAGCTAAACCATACTTCATTTGGATTTTCATAGTATTAATTAAATATTTCTCTTTCAGATTATCCCAATTTATTACATCAATTATTTTTTCTATGTCTTTATTTATACTCTCTTTTACTCTTTCAAAATAAAAATCTTTTGTTAAATATGGTTGAGTATTAATATACTGAAAAATTCGAAGAGCTCCTGCTATTCGCCATTCTATCCATTCTTGAGAATAAGTTAATGCTTTATTCAAAGCCTTTTCTTTATCTGGCCATAAGCTTAAGATACCTTTTAATTTATCGTTGATTTCATCATAATAATCTATGTAATGATCATAAATTCGAGCATAAGAATAACCTAATATATCAATATATGTGAAAATTTCTAATAAATCAATGAATCTCTTAATATTATCTGTGTTAGTTAATAATTCAGTAATTTCAGTATCGTTTAATAAGGAATAAGCGCCATAAAAAGTGGATTCACCAGTATAAATTGTGGCAAATAACAGATGATATTGAATTACTTTATTAATTAGTAGTTTTTCAATTTCTGAAAGCCCAAATAGTTCGAGTAAATTCTCTCCAGAAATCAATTTATAGCTATGATAGGGATGATCTTTTTTATTAACTAATCGTCCTATATCGTGATACATTAAAATAATAGGAATTATTAACTCGTTTTGAGAGTCTTGATTCAACAGTTTTTTTCTAATTATATTTAAAGATTCTTGTGAAAGGGTTTCATGGGAAAACTCTCCATTTTTTATTAGAAAGAATATTTTAAACAGTCTAAATATATGTCTTACTGTTCTTTGGAATTCTTCCTTTTCTCTATCATTTCCATCTTGAAAAATTTTCTCTAAGTTCGGAAAAATAGATAATAGACGATTGTAATCATTAGATTTATCAATTTCAGAGTAAGAATCAATCCAAGAGAGTTCCAAGTTTGAAAATATATTATGAAGCTTATCTATCATAACTTAACAACTCTTTCTTCTAATAATTGAAAGAATGGCTCTATATCAATATTACCCCCACTCAAAATAACACCGACTTTCTTATTATTTGCATTAACTTTTTTTGAGAGCAAGGCAGCCAGAGGAACTGCACCTGAAGGTTCAACTATTAACTTCATCCGTTCCCAAAGAAATCTCATTGCATTGATGATTTCCTTTTCAGAAACAGTAACTATTTGATCTACAAATTCTCGAATAATATTAAAGGTTTTCTCACAAATTGAAGTGCGTAAACCATCTGCAATGGTATTTGGATAAGTACTTTCTATTATGTAACCTGCTTGAATAGATCGGTAGGCATCATCTGCTATTGAAGGTTCTACCCCAAAAACTTGAACTTTTGGACATAAACCTTTGGCAGCAAGAGCAGTCCCACTCAATAATCCCCCACCACCAAGTGGCGCAATTACCATATCTAATTCTCCAATTTCTTTTATTAATTCATATGCTGCTGTTCCTTGACCACATATTATATTATTATCATCATATGGATGAATTAGAAAATAATGATATTTTTCAATTAACTTTTCAGTAGTTTGAGATCTAGCTTCTAGTGTATTATCACAAAATATGATTTCAGCACCATAATTCTTAGTAGCATTAATTTTATTTGCGGGAGCTCCTTTTGGCATTACAATTGTGGCATGAATACCTAATATCGAAGCCGCAAGCGCAACAGCTTGGGCGTGATTACCACTTGAATGTGTGATAACCCCTCGCTTCTTATCTTCTTTTGAAAGTAAGCTTAATGCATTATATGCTCCTCGGAATTTAAACGCACCAACTCTTTGAAAATTTTCACATTTAAAATATATTTCTGCTTTTAATTTTGAATTTAATGTCCTTGAAGTCATTACTGGAGTCTTATTTGCAACACCACTAATTTTCATAGATGCTTCTTTTATTCCCTGAAACGACATTAATATTCTAACTATTAATTTCTAAATTATATTTTTAAAAGTCTCTTAGGGATATAAGTATTTAGAATAATTAAGAAATTATAACTCTAATCGAAGTTCAAGGTCCCCAACTGATAATTTTTTCCCTGTTGGGCTTAATTTTTGGCCTTGCAATTTTACGATAATTACGCCTAGTAGTAATTGCCTTGAAATCATTCAATGAGGTGTTCTCATCTGTCATTTTTATAATAAAACTGTTTTAAACTTCTAACAGGATCTTAACAAAATCTCTTTCTATTGGTTCGACATATTTTTCGAAAGCTTTTTGGGCATCTTTTAAGGGTACTACTTCAGATATAAATTCATTGGCGTTTACATTATAATTAGCAAATATATCAATAGCGGCTAAGATGTCTTCACGATCATGACCTAAGCATCCTTTTAAAGTAACTTCTTTAGAGTTTATCATAAAGAAAGGAAAGGGGATACTCCCCTTATGGATTCCCTCAAGTACAATTGTTCCCCCTCTTTTTATTAAAAAAATTGAATCTGATAACGTTTCTTGATTACCAACACAATCAAAAATAAATGAAGGTTCTCCTAGATTTTTTATAGCATTTTTTATTTTTGCTCTTCTTGGAGGTACTGCATCAGTTGCACCAATTTTTACGGCTTTATTTCTTAGAAATTCTTGAGGTTCAACTACAACTACGTAGTTTGGATCTTTCTGAATTAATAAAGCTTTTAAGGTTGTTAAACCCACACTACCTCCTCCAAATATTATTATATTTTCCTTATCCTTTATTCCCGATAATTTAAAGGCTCTGTTCACTAGGGCAAAAGTTTCAATTATAACTGCTTCTTTCATTGATATATTTGGTGGAATTTTAAAAACCCAATCTTTCGGGACTTTAACAAATTCTGCAAAACCTCCATCCTGAAATGTTCCTAATCCTTTTAGCTTGCCCTCACTAAGATCAAGTAAAACAGTAAAACATCCAACCTTATCACCTATTTTTACTTCAGAAACATTCTCTCCTATTTCTATAACTTCACCTGATATCTCATGACCCATTACTAAAGGAACCTGAAACATTTTATATTTAAAATTTGTTATATCCGACCCGCAAATACCACAATAATGAACTTTAACTAAGACATCTTCTGGACCAATTATTGGTTTTGGATAATCTTCTCTGTACACAATATTTTGAATTTCTTCAAAAACAGCTGCTTTAATAATATTTCTCCTCAAATTAGTATTAGTTTCACAAGATTATGTTTAAAAAGGTCGACACTTTTATTAACTTTTAACTCTTTTTATGAAGATGCTTTCAAAAATTAGTTACATTTCATTTTACGGTTTTGATCCTTAAATTGATATATAAATCATGTTTGAGTGTATTATTTATAAGTAAAACCGAAAAATTAAAAACTATTTTTAACTCATATTTAATATTTTAATTCTAAAACATTAGGAAATAGCAGAATGTTTTCTATTTGTACCGCCTATATTGAAGATGGAAAATTAGAAGAGACAATAAAACAATATACTGAATCTGAGAAAAAATTTACAGAAGAAATTGGTGTTCTTTTTCGTAAATTCTTTCAATGTCAGATACAACCTCACATTATTTGGTCGATTACAGAATGGGAGTCTGAAAAAGCTCATCATGATGCAGCTCAATCAATTATGGGAGTTAGGCGAGATGATCGTTTTGCTGCGATAGCTTTTGGTCCTGAGCCTTATTTTGAAATATTCTGTAATGAAGATGAGTCGCTTATTATTGGAAAGTTTTCAGAAGAACTTCAAATAGTAATTGTTATCCATGGTCTTATTAGCGAAAAAGCCAAAGAGAAATATTTGGAAATTAGAAAAGAAAGAATAAGAGAGTATAGAGCACAACTTCAATGGCTAAGTGTTTTTTATAATACCTATAATTCAAATGAGTTTGTAGCATTTATGGGATTTAATTCTGAGGATTATTTTAATAAAATTCGAAAAATTGATGATTATTTTTTAGAAGAATATTTATTTACAGGGTTAAGAAACACTCTTGGAATGTCTTATATAGCTAATTATAATCAATTTATATGTAAACCTATATTATTCTAGGTAATTGTTATGAGACCACCTATATGTAGAATCTGTGATAAAACCTTAGAAGAAAAAGATGACGGAGGTTTAATTTATTTTAAAAAACGCCAGTCTGATGTAGAATGGGAGAAAAGGATGGAAGAAATT
>JAHQWI010000004.1 GCA_029856085.1 Promethearchaeia archaeon
GGAGAAAAAAGTTTCTACTGTTGCGAGATATTTGAACAATTTAATCCAAGATACTTTTACGTTAATCGGTAAAAATGCAATATGTGAGAAAGGAAAAGAAAAAAGGAAGAGTCCTGGAGGTGCATTCATAGAGATTCCAAAAGATGTGTTAGAAGTTATGGATAATCCTCTGGAAAGTAAAAATTCTGATAAATTAAAAGAAGGTAATGAAGATGAATTAAGACAAAAAGCAGAAGAATTTGCCAAAAATATCCCGTACTCTGAGTTTGGTGGACCTGCGAGACAAGCTGGTATTTTATTAGATGGAATTCCTTTAGCTACTTGGTATAGAGGCCTAGCAAAGAATTTGATTGAAATCAGAATACTTGAAGAAAAACCAAGCGGACAATTACCCATCTATCCTGAGGTGTGGCGTATAGGAGATCGAATAGAAGATTTAGATGTAGTTCAGACTTTATTAAATAGTCCTGTTATTATTCCTAATCTTACTACGAGAAAATGGGCATTTAAAGAAGGCCCTGGTCATCTTGTAGAAAAACAAATCCCCGATTTATTAATTGTTTTAGATTCTTCTGGTTCTATGAGATGGAATTATACTTCAAGAATAGAAAGAGGTAGAGGACCATATCACATAGCACTCATCGCCGCCTTTGCCGCTCTTCATCATGCAGCCAGCAAGGGGGCAAAATTCAGTATAATTAATTTCTCAAACATTGCAGATATTTGTCAATGGACCTCAGATTTTAAAAAAGCTGAACGTGTTTTATTAAGATACCAAGGAGGTGGTACGGTTCTACCAACAAAAGAAATTGCTCAGCAGTGTGATAAAGCAGAGAGGAAATCCCTTATTTTCATAATTACGGATTTTGGTATCTATAATTGGAGTAAGTCAAAGAAAATTATGATTGATTTAGCTCAAAGAGGACATAAAATTGTGGGTTTTTTCATTGGATCATCTAAAATACCACATGATAAATTCAAAAGTTTATTGGATAAAGTTACTTTCTATGGAATAAGAAATGCCAAAGACTTGATCGATTTAGTTATAACAGAAGTTAAAAAATATTACTTATAGTTAATACTATAATTATTTAAATTACTTAGGTTTGTTAATTTCACGCAAATATAACTTCATGAAATAACGTTGAGTATTACAATAGTTTAATCTATCTTTATTTGTTAGATGTTTGCATTTTTGTAACACCCTCTGAATATCGGTAAGCAGTTTAAAATTATCATATTTTGCCTTTTGTGGGAAGAATTCTGCTGGTTTTTTAGTATTTTTATTTACTTTTATTTCATAAAACAAATTTTTAAGGTTTAACGCGGGTTCTGGATCTTCTAATCTGGAAATTGTCATTATTTCTATTTTCTCTTCAAGATCTATTGATTTATCATTATTATAATTGTCAATATTACATTCAAAAGATATATTGCAAATCCCTTTATGTCTATATCTACAATCTTGACAATCATGAGAATATTGAGGAGATTTAACTTGGCAAGCATGATGGATTTTTTTAAGAACTTGTTCAGATTCCTGTAAGTTTGAACTAAACATCATCTTTATTTTTATATATAATTTTAAGTAATTTATTCAGTGTTTTTCATGTACTTCTCTGGTAATAGCAGAGAAATATCCACATATATATTAAGAACATATGGCTTGATCTTTTGAAAGTAAGTAATATTTAGATAATATCCTCAATTCAACTTCCCTGTAATTAAGTCGGAAAAATGAATAAATTGAAAAAAAAAATATTTATTTATCGTATGATTTGAGGTATAGTATTTATAACACAACAAGAAGACTATCCACATCCAACCACCCCTTTTGAGCATGGATGATCTTTCCCTCTTCATCAATTACAAACTGCCCAGGTCCTTGTTTTTCCCAACCTTCATACTCTCCATGTTCAAAACCATATTTCCTAACATCTTTTAATTTAAGCGGGATTTGCTTAACAGCCTCAGATGTCATTAATCCTAATCCATACTCTGCATATAGTTCATCTTTTAAGCTCGGAATAACGGGAAATTCAATTTTTTCCTTTTTAATATACTCTTTTGATATTTTTTCACCTGATTGTGTAATGTATAATATCTTTACCCCTTTAGCTTCAATCTCAGATTTACGTTCCAGCAAAGTCTTGAGGTCGCTCTGGCAAATAGGACATCCAAAGTATCTTGAAAATATTAATACAATTTTATCTTTTCTTAATTCTGCTAAATCAATCATCCCTGCGTTGTATGATTCTAACTTAAATAAGGGCGCAGAATCTCCTTCATTAATCTCATTTTTCCCCATAGTTTTCACGTTACTTTTTAATATATTTTTTTAATGTAGAACTTCATAAAAGATTTTTTTAGTGATATTCTCACTTTTTTAACTTTATGTCTTAAAATCTATAAAATTCGAAATAAAAAAGATATAGGATGATAAAAATCCGCAGATATTTTAAAAAATAAAATTAATATTAATATGGTAGAATTCTAGTAATTAATTTAATTAACAAATTTTAAAGTCAACAAAATTTAAAAAAGTGAATATTTTGGTTAAAAAAGAATATATCTGTGAAAAGGGAAAAAGGAGTTCCATTGTTATAGATGATCTTACAGTGGAGATCAAAGAAGGGGCTACCCTAGTTTTAGGATTTGCAGGGATCGGCCTCATAGGCCCTATTGTTGCTAATACTCTTAGTGAACAACTCCCTGATGCAAAGGAAATTGGATTTATAACTAGTGAGTATCTCCCACCAATATCTGTATTCTATGCAGGAGTATTAAAACACCCGTTCAGAGTGCTTTATTCCCCACAACATAACTTATTAATCGGTATATGTGAAGTACCTTTCCAAGTTGTATCTGCATACAATGACCTTTCTAAAACAATTTGTAACTGGGCGTTGTCTGAAGATGTTAGAGCAAAAGAGATAGTAATCTTTCAAGGAATCCCCCAGAGAGGTATGATTGATGAATATCCGGTTTATTATGCTGCTGAAGAAGAAATGATGGAGCATCTAGAAAAATTTGGAATTAATAAAGTTGAGAAAGGAATCATAGTAGGTCCGGAAGCGACTATCTTAAACGAGGCATTAACAAATAGATTGCAAGCTTATGCTTTATTCACACCAGTCTTAGAAATTCCTACTCCTGAGGGTGCCGCTAGTATTTTGGAAGTGTTAAATAAAATTTATGAATTAAAGATAAATACTGCTTCCCTTATAGAGCAAGGAAAAGAAATCAAGGCTAAGATGTTAGAATTAGCACAGAAAGCCCAACAATATCAGCAACAACAACAGTTACCAGGAACGGGTAAAGAGTATACACAATACTTTCAATAAACAATTTTTATTTTATTTTTCAATCCTATTTTTTAATTTTTTTGTATAAAGGAAGTCTTTGATTCCAGTTAATTGTTAAAATATGGTATAAATTCTATTTTAAATCTTGATCTAACGAGCTTATAAAGGTAAAGAAAAAGATTAAAGAATCAACAAATATTAAATCTTATCATGAAATATAACAAGACCCATGCGGCAGTTTGTGGTCTTTTTTGCCCTGCATGCACGGTATTTATTGCTACACAGGAAGATCCGGAGCGTCTTAAATTAATCGCTAACCAATTTGGCATATCTGAAGAAGAAATGAAATGCAATGGCTGTCGGTCAGATAAACGTATTCCTTATTGTGATACTTGCAAACTGTATCCTTGTGCCCAGGAAAAAGGAATAGATTTCTGCGGACAGTGTGATGAATATCCTTGTAATGATTTAAAAGAATTTCAAGCAGCAGCACCACATCGTTTTGAGTTATGGGAGGCTCAAGAACATATTATTAGTAAGGGATATGAAAAATGGATGGAAGACATGATAAACTATTATTCATGTTCGAAATGTGAAACGATAAATTCAGCATATGACCCTAATTGTAGATCATGTGGACATCAACCAAGCAATCAATACACAGCAAAACATGGCAAAAAAATATGGGAATTTCTAGCGAAACAACAATCTAAATTGAAAAAAGATTAGATCAAATATTTTTAAAATCTCTTATTTTATAGTAAGAAAGAAAACAATTTAATTGATTGTTCATAAAAAAGAAGTTAATAAGAGTAAGAATTAATTTTAATTGAAGATCTTAGGAAAATTATGATTACAATCTTATCTCATAAACATTCAATATTTAGTATTTATCATGAAAAGAATTAAGACTTTTGATATTATTCGAGGTTGGTGCATGTTTATGATGATTTTTGGGCATATGCTTTCCTGGTGGATAATATCTCAAGATCGTTGGTTGACCTCAGCAATTCATTCGATTCTTGGTGATATTGTGTCTATTGGATTCTTATTTATTTCAGGATTAAGTGCGATAATATTTTTTAGGAACAGACTTACAAAAGCTGAAGCTTCAATTGAATATAGTTTAGAGCAAGCAAAAAGTGATTATCTATTTCGAGCTTTACTTATATTTATCATAGCTCTACTATACAATAGTCTTATCGCAATGGGAACATTAGATCCTTTAAATATTTGGAAATGGTATATACCACTCACCATAGCGATTTCACTATTATTAGCGTTCCCATTATTAAAAATTTCAAAATCGTTTAGATTATTAATAGCCGTGGGTTTTTGGATAACCCATTATTATATCCTTTCATTGCTTTTACCTTATCAAGGGCAAGTTAACCTTTTTGGAGTATTATATCATATTTTATACAATTCCAAAGGTCTACATCCCATTCTATGTTATTTCAGTTTTTTTTTAATAGGAACAGTAATTGGAGATGTAATTTACGAAATATATCTAATAAATGATCAAAAAGAGAGAAGATCGGCAATAAAGAATGAATTTCTGCTTCCTTCGTTAATAATAGGCCCAATTCTAATAATAATTGGAGTTTTATCTCTTTTTCCTAGTTTTTTAACACATGCAACATTTTCATCAACAGTTTATTCCCTGGGAGTAATATTAATTTCAACTTCAGTATTATTAATCATTGAAGAATTTGAAGCTATAAATGTAGAAAGAAGCTACAGATTTTTCTTTTATTACTCATATTATTCTTTTACTATTTATTTTGCTCATAATATGTTATACTTTTTACTTTTTGAAAGAGTAAATGCATTAACCATTTGGATTTTTATGCCACTCACCTTTTTAATAATTAGTTTACTACTTAGAGTTATTTATACGAAACTTAGAGACAAGGTTTCAATAAAAGCCCAGGTAGGAAAATTAAGTGCAAGATTAACAATTTATGTTAAGGAAAGATCAGAAAGTAGGGAAATCGAATAAAGGAGGTTTTGATAAGAATTAAAGAGAAATTTATTCCTGTACAGATAAATCAGGAATTGTGCTTAAGGTGTGAACGGTGCTTACGTGCTTGCAAGGCTAAAGCGATATATTTCGAGCATAGCATAAGATTAGTGGATTATTCCAAATGTAAAGGATGTTTAAATTGCGTACAGGTCTGTCCTAGAAATGCTATTGAAGTGACATCAATAGAATATGAAGATCAAGTAGTTAGTATTAAGGTTGATCATGAAAAATGCTCTATGTGTGAAGAATGCTTAGATGAAAATGGAAATTTCTGCCCTAAAAATCTTTTTTATAAAGATAGAGTAAAAAATAAAGAAAACCAAGAAATTGAAGGGATAAGGTTTAAATTTAGAGAAATTGCAAATTGTCAGGGATGTTTACGATGCGAAGCACTTTGCCCTGAGAAAGCAATAAAACCTGTGACATTCGAGGTTAAATGATAGGATTAAAGATTTTTAGATACCAAACATACTCTAGCTTTCTAACTTTCTAATTCTTTTAACTAAATCATTAAGATATAAATTACCCATTCCTAACTTTACCATATGGGAAAAAAATAATACTAGCGCAAATCTGGTCCCTAAGATTTCAATATAACTAGAACATATTTTCTGATTATTTTCTAGTTCTAGATACATTTTTTTTAAGCTACTTAGTTTTTTCTCACTTCGAACTTCAAATTCTTGAGTTATTGAAAATAATGTTGCACTTGGAAGCGAAGAATATAAAACATTCCCATCAACGGTAAAAATACCACTTCCTAAAATTTCTTTATCGTCAACATAACCTCTTAAAATTTTAACAATCTCTTGAAATAGAGGTAATGAGGTAAAACTTGTAGTTTGATCATCCTTTACGATTTCTGAAGACTCTCCTCCTCCTTCATAAAATTCCATATGTGCAAATTCAAAATCAACTTTCTGATATCCACGAACTTTAAAGTTCTTATCAACAAAGGTTTGAAAACTATGCTCACATACGGCACCTGAAGGAATAGAGACCGTTGTCAATGTTTTACTTTGATTTATTATTTTAGTAGGGATTTTAAGCTCTTTTCTTTCTTTACATGTTGGACAAACTACCCGTATAGTGTCAAATAATTCTTTTTCTTCAGTGTTATTTGTTTCTAGCATATTTATTATCTAATTTATTACCTTGAATGATATTATTTTATTGGTTAATATTAATATTTTAAAATAAATTTATCTGCTTAACTATTGATTTATCTAACTTTAATAATAATTTTACTAATCAGATAGATAATTCTCATCATATGAAGAATAACCAAAAACTTATGAAAGTACTAAAGAAAACACAAATTAAGGTATATTGAACATGTTCAGCTAAATAGTTAAATTTGATATAAATTATTAAAAATACAATAAAAACTCTTATTAGATGTCTTTTAATGTTGAGCAATAAAAATTATAAGATTGGAATACTGTATGGAACTCACCCAGACACTGAGATGTTAGCACAAAAATTCGCGGGCAATCTCATAAATAATGAGGAATTCTGTAAAGCTTGTGAAGACTTAGAGCAAAATGTAAAATGTGATAAGTGTCGTGAGCATTTAAAGAGTTTTGCAGGTTCTATTTATTTTTATGAGAAGATTGGTGAAAATATCCCTGATTTTATTGAAGAACCTGAACTATATTTGCCTAAAAATCTTCCTCCAGTTGATTTTGTTTTAGTAGTAGGGATTCATCAAGATTTGTTATCTGGTCTTCCATATTATCTAAAAGACAAGAAAAGTTTAAAAGCTGTAATTGTTCCCATAGAAAACCCTAAGTGGGTTCCAGCTGGGCTTCAAGTTCAAGTTTTAGAAGAATTTGAAAAGTATGGAATTCAGGCAGCCTTTCCTAAACCATTTTGTGCTTTAAGTAGAGAGTTAAATGAATACAATAAAATTGGTTTTCACTTAACGAAAGAACATAATTATGTGTATGAATTTATAGATTATTTCAAAATAGGAGTTCCAATTGTCTCTATCTTACTAAGTAAGGATGGGGAATCAATTGAAGATAGCTGTGTACTACAATCAGCCCCATGTGGGAGCACTTATTATGTTTGCCAACAACTCAAATCAAAGTATTTCAAGAATGGTAAAAGTGGAGAACTATCATTAAATGAAAGGATTAGTAAAGCTCATCATGCATATCCTTGTAATGCCTCAATGGATCAAGATAATATTTTGAAAGATTCAATTCTTCATGTCGGAGGGTATTTGATTAGAAATGCAATCAGAAGAGATTTGAATCTTGAAGAGGAAGAAGGTGAAAAATTAGTCTACGTTATTAAGAATTTTTAAAACAACTTACTTTTTCTTTTGAAACTCAAACCTTTTCTTTCAACATAACTTTATTCAAATGTACTATCTTTAAATTTAAATAGATCTATCATCAATTAATAGTATGAAAAACGTATCTAGTAATATTTTTAACTCAGAGAAGATTGCTATAAAAATTTCATTTAATGATATTCGTTCTATTCATGGAAAAACTAAAATTTTAACAGATTATCCAACATATCTTATGGACGAAAGCAAATTAAACGGGACTGCAGATTGGTTATTTTTTCCAAAATCTGAGGCTGAAATTGTGTCTATATTAGAATTTTTGCAGAAAAATAAAATTCGGACGTATGTCAGTGCGGCTCGCACGGGAATTGTGGGTGCTTGTGTTCCTAATTCTGGTTCTGTTTTATCCACCGAGAAAATGAATAAAATTTTTGGATTTGGTTTTGATAAAAATAAAAATTATTATTTCATTCGTGTTGAACCAGGAATCACTTTAAATGAAATAAATGATAAGTTGATAAAGAAGGAACTTGATAATATCCCAGAATTAACTCCCGATGCAATTAAAAATTTTAAAGAGATAAAAGATCCATTTCATTATCCCGTTGATCCAACAGAGATGTCTGCAACAATCGGTGGAACGGTAGCAACAAACGCCTCTGGGGCAAGAACCCTGAAGTATGGCCCAACAAGACAATGGATTAAAGGATTAAGAGTTTTATTATCTTCTGGTGATATTTTAGATATTCAACGTGGAGAATGTTTTGCTTCAAAAGAAGGAAGTTTTATTATAAATAAATCGAATGGAGGAAAATTGCAATTTAAAATTCCAAATTTTATATTCAACACCTCAGTGAAAAACGCCGCAGGAATTTATTCTAAACCAAATATGGATTTAATTGATCTATTTATTGGTAGTGAAGGTATTTTAGGTATCATTACACAGATTGATATTTGGATTATTGAAAAGAATCCTTTAATTTCTAATGTTTTGTTCTTTAATTCTGAAGAAGATTCAATAAGCTTTGTTGAATTAATACGAAATAATAGAATTATATCCCCAGAATTCATCGAATTTTTTTCATATGAAGCATTAAATCTTATGAAAAATGTACAGAATAAAGACCCAGGTTCAATAAATATGCCTCAAATTCCAATAGATGCCAAATCAGCAATATTTTTTGATGTACCATATTCTGAAGAGAAAATCGATATTATTTTTAGTAAGATAAATAAAATAACAAAAAAATGTAATACTAGTTTATCAAATAGCTGGTCAGGTTATGAAAATCGTGAAATTACTCGACTTAAACATTTTAGGCAAGCATTACCTGAAAATGTAAATGCGATAATTGCTACACGCAAACAACAATTTCCACAAATACATAAACTCGGAACGGATATATGCATACCAGAAAAATACTTCAGAAATATGATGGAATATTATCATACTGTTGTGCGAAATGCAAATCTAGATTATGTTATTTTTGGTCATATTGGAGAAAATCACGTACATGTCAATATTCTCCCCAAAAATATGGAAGAATTGCGATTAGGGGAAGAAATCTACGAAAAATTTGCAAAAAAAGCAGTAGAATATGGTGGAAGCATATCTGCAGAACACGGAATTGGAAAGATAAAAACAGACTACTTGAAAATTATGTATAGTCAGAAAGATCTAGATGAAATGCGTTTAATCAAAAAAAGTCTAGATCCATTATTAGTTTTAAATTATGGCAATATATTTAATTTTGACGTTGAGACGGAATAAATTATGAAAATTATTGTAACCATTAAACAAGTTCCTGAGGCAAATAAAGTAGCAGTCAATCCCGAGACAGGTACATTAATTAGAGAAGGAGTTGAGTCAATTTTAAATCCATTTTGCGAATATGCTTTAGATATGGCAGTAAAACTAAAAATTCAAAATCCTGATCTAAACGTGGAGATTATAGTTATTTCAATGGGACCACCTCAAGCAAAATATGCACTTATTCGTTGCTTGGAGTTGGGAGCTGACAAGGCATATTTATTATCAGATAGAGCATTCTCAGGATCAGATGTTTGGGCTACTGCATTAACATTAAAAGAAGGTATTTTAAAAAAGATAGGAAATTTTGATTTGATTTTAGCAGGGAAACAAGCGATTGATGGTGATACAGCACAGGTACCTGCTGAATTAGCTGAAAATTTAGGAATTCCTCATATATACTACGGTTTTGACATAAAAATAGATAAGAAAAAAATTAATGTTAAAAAAGAAACTGAAAAAGGGTATAAAGTCATTGAAGTTCGGTTGCCTGCACTAGTTACGATAAGTAAAGGACCTTCCACTATTAGAAGATTACCGTCTATGAAGGATATGATAGAAGCTAGAAAAAAGCCTTTGGAGATTATTAATGCTAAATCCTTGAATATGGATGAAAACAAAATTGGACTTAATGGTTCATTTACCCAAGTGGTCAAAATTTTTAGTCCTCCTACTAAAAAGGCGGGTGAGATCATTGATGGTAATGATTCAATCAACGCAGCAGAGAAATTATTTATGTTCTTAAAAGAAAAATTGATTGTATAAATAACTAAGGTGGATATCTAATACTCCAAATTAATGAAAAAAATTGTATTGGGTGCAAAATTTGTGAACAAACATGCCCTTATGGAGCAATAATTATCGAATCAGAAACTAAAAAAGCTAAAGTGCTTGATAACTGTACATTATGCGGTTCTTGTATAAATGTATGTAGATATAATGCCCTTAGTATAGAACGCGCAATGATCCCCTTAGAAGACCTAAAGAAATTTGAAGGAATTATAATATGGGGGGAATTAGAAAATAAAAGTGGACAATTGCAGTTTAAAAAAGTAGTCTATGAATTATTGGGTAAAGCATTAGAGTTGAATAAAGAACTCAATGAACAAATTTCTGTGGCTGTTCTTGGACCTCCAGGAATATCAGCATTAATCGATGAACTGTTTTATTATGGTACAGATATTGTTTATCTCTGTGAACATGAGCTTTTAGAAGATTTTTCAAATGATGGATATACAACTGTATTTACTTCATTAATAATAGATAAAAAACCATCTATCGTATTATATGGAGCAACAATAAAGGGTCGTGAATTAGCACCTAGAATTGCAGCTAGACTTAATTTAGGATTAACGGCAGATTGTACTGGCTTATCAATTAACAAACAAAAGCAACTTGTTCAAACTCGTCCTGCTTTTGGGGGTAATATAATGGCCTCCATATTATCTCCATATACAAGACCACAGATGGCAACAGTTAGACCAAACACATTCTCAAAAGTCAAATCAAAACAATCCAAGAAAGGCATCATTGAAAAAATTAGCGTAAAATTAGAAAAACAAAGTATTAGAACAAAAATTATTGAAGAAATTAGTTCTAAAACAGAATCAATCAATATTGAAGATGCTGACATTTTAATTTCAGTTGGAAGAGGTATCGGAAGCAAGGAAAATATTAAGCTAGTTCACGAACTTGCGCAAGAACTAAAAGGAACGGTATCAAGCTCGCGAGCATTAGTAGAACTTGGTTGGACAAAACATCCAATTCAAGTAGGTCAATCAGGAAAAACTATATCTCCTAAATTATATATTGCTCTAGGAATAAGTGGAGCAATTCAACACTTAGTGGGAATGCAAACGAGTGATATTATTATAGCAATAAATAGTGATCCTGAAGCCCCAATCTTTAAAGTTGCGGATTTTGGTATTATTGGGGATTTATTTGAAATTATTCCTCAATTTCTTAAATTATGCCGAAAAAACAAAGAATCCTCTTTATAACCGTCTTAAAGATTATTTAAAATAACAATGTCCATATATATTTGGGTTTTATTATATAATATCTCAAATCTGAAATAACAATTTGAATTGATATTTTTTTACTTGAAATTTATTAAAAATAATATTATTATTGAAAAATTATTAAAAGACTTCATACATAGAATAATTCTTTTATACTCAATAAATGTTAAGTTCTAATTGAAGGATGGACAATTATTACATAGGTGAGAAGTTATAACTACAATAGCATGTTCAACATCTTTTTGTGAAGAAATTGAGGAGGAATCAGAGGAAGAATCTTTTTTCGAAGAACATTTTTGGTACTTCCTTATACCCGCAGGGATAATATTAGCACTCTCAATTTTTATAGAAATAGCTTTTGAATTGATAATTGTTGATCAAATATTAGCTATTGTGTCAATTTTTCTTTCAAGTTCAGGTGTAGTAAAAGAAGCATTCGAAAATATCAAAAACAAGAAAATTACGGCAAATATTTTAATGATAATAGCTGCAATTGCTTCGTTTTTTATATTTCATGGACAAGAGGGGGCAACCGCATTACTATTATATGCAATAGCAGAAAGATTAGAAG
>JAHQWI010000005.1 GCA_029856085.1 Promethearchaeia archaeon
AGAGCGTTTATATTTAATTTTAGTATGGTTTTGTTTTTTGCTACATTACGGTATATTACAAACCGGGCGGCAAGGCTTAGAGGTGCAGAAGTTTCTTCTAGAGCTGTTTATCATCTTCGTACAGATATAAGTAATGCTATTTACAGACAGTCATTTTCTTACTTTGATAAAACTGAGACAGGACAACTAATATCTCGTGCCACTAGCGACATAGAAGAAACTCAAATGATTTTTGGGATGGGTTTAACCTTAGGAATCCAATCCATACTTCAAATAGGTGGTGTTATTATCGGATTTTTACTATTTAATCTTCAATTATCATTAATATTAATACCCGCAATAAGTTCTTCACTTATTCTCTCTTACTATATTGCAAAGAAGTTAAAACCAATTTTTCGGGACACAAGGGAAAGTTTTGGTGATTTAACTAATACAATACGGGAGAATATTGTTGGTGGTCAAGTGGTGCGAATTTTTAGCACCCAAGATAAGGAGAGACAGAAATTCTTGACAAACAATAAAAGGTTTTATGATGCCAGTGTTTCCTCAGTGAAATATAATTCTCTATACTTATCCGCAATTTATATAATTATGGGTATTATGACCATAAGTAATCTAGTAATAGGGGGATATCGGTTTATTGAAGATCCAATGGTGTTTGGAACTATAGTTACGCTTCAATCCTATATAATTGCTCTTGGTTTTCCTTTAATGATGTTTGGTCAAATAATGTTGTCTTATATTCAAGCAGATGCGGCACTCACGCGTGTTAGAGAGGTATTAGAGTCAACACCAGATATTAATGACCTTCCTGGCGCTATTCCAATTGAATTCTTAAACGGGGATATTTTATTTGATAATGTATCTTTTGGATATACACCAGAGCATAGAATCTTAAAGAATATATCGTTTAGTATACCTAGCGGAAAAACTATAGCAATATTGGGGACAACAGGGTCAGGGAAATCGACAATTATAAACTTAATACCACGTTTTTATGAAGTAACTGAAGGTAGTATAAAAATTGATAATAGAGATATTCGCGAATATCTAGTAAAGGATCTGCGTAAAAACATAGGTATTGTATCTCAAGAAACATATCTTTTCAACAAGAGTATAGCAAAAAATATTGCTTATGGGAAAGATGATGCTGATGAAGATGAAATAATTGAAGCATCAAAAATTGCTAATCTACATGATTTTATTCAAACTTTACCTAAAGGTTACGATTCTATTGTAGGGGAAAGAGGTACAAGACTATCAGGAGGTCAAAAGCAACGCTTATCAATTGCGCGTGCATTGTTAATAAAACCAAAAATCTTAATTCTTGATGATTCTACGAGCTCAGTGGATGTTGAGACGGAATATCAAATTCAAAAGGAATTGTTAAGAATTATGAAAGGCACTACTACTATTATAATCACTCAACGAATTTCTACAATTAGAGGAGCCGATTATATATTAATTTTAGACAGGGGTAGAGTTGTCGGATTTGGGGATCATGATGAATTAATTGAATCAAACGTTTTATATAAGCAAATTTACCAGACACTTTACATTAAACAAAAATCAAAAATTAAATCAGAAGAGGAAATCAACTAAGGAGGGAAAAAATTGGAAAATCATAATAAACAGGAAAAAGAAGAGGAAGAACAACAAGAAATAATCCAACCTAGTGCAGGTTCTCATCATAAATTCATGATGGATTTTGAACCATCAGACTTAGATAATTCACGAAGAGAATTATGGAGATGGCTATTTTCCTATTTAAAACCATTTCGAGGGAAATTTTCTATTTATCTTATCTTCTTACTAATGGGTACACTAATAACTGCAATCACTCCTTTGATAACAGCTAGCATTATTGATAAAGGGATCATTGCTGAAAATATTCCATTCATCTTAATTATGAGTGTCATATATTTTTCACTTTTATTATTTATGGCTATTACAACTTACTACTCACAATATGGAATGGGAAAGATGTCTCAAAGAATAACATATGATATAAGAAATGATCTTTTCTTTAAACTGCAAGACATGTCTCTTGCTTATTTTGATCAAAGATCATCAGGGGATATTATGTCCATAACTACTAATGATGTTACTTTGCTAAACCAATTAGTAGGAGGTCAATTTGTTGGGATAATAACCAGTATAGTTTCAATTGCTTTTACTGTAGTTATTATGTTTTGGCTCAATCCATTTTTAGCTTTAATTAGCTTACCAGTTTTCCCCATTTTCCTCCTTTTAACAGGTTTTTTTAGAAAAATGGCAATTGGATTGTTTAAAGAATCCAGGAAGACAATTGGAAAGGTTACATCCTCTATACAAGAAAATATTGCTGGTGCAAAAGTTGTTCAAGCCTATGGACAAGAAAAAAAAGCTTCTTCTGAATTTGATAAAGCAAATAAAGCAAACTATAATGCAATGATGAGAATACGGAGATATATGGCAACAATATTTCCATTAATAAACTTAATAACTACAGCTCTTACTGCCATTATTTTATTAGCTGGGGGTTTTGTATTATTGGGTGATGTTTCAATTTTCAATAAGACAGTTACAGTAGGAGTATTAAGTGCATTTATCGGGATATTGGGACAATTCTTCCGACCCTTTATGATGTTAATGCAAATTCAACAAGTCATAAATTCCGCAATGGCCGCGAGTGATCGTATCTATACCTTATTGGAAGAAAAAGTTGAAATTCCAGATGATGAAAATCCATTAGAATTTAATGAGGTAAAAGGCACGATAGAATTCGAAAATGCAAGTTTTGGATATATTGTGAACAATGAAAATGGTAGCATAAGTGAGGATTCAAATAATCCAACGGTGCCTAGTCATACAGGCATGGCACAACATCCGATGATGCAACGAGCTATCGAATTTATAAAAACTTTTCCTGAACCTTATTCATCATTTACTATGAAGAATATGATGCAAATGCCACCAGATTTAACACGAAAATTAATGATGAGCTTAATGGGCTCAAAACCAGAAGAAATTCCAGAAAAAATTAATATTTTCCTTGGGGAGCTTAAATATGCTGTACCTAATACTGAATATGCTAATAAGCATCCTGAATATAAAACTTCCTTTCAACGTGAAACCTCAAGTGAAGAAAACCTACCAGAGAAAGGAGAAATGAAAAAACCTTCGTTTTCTTTTGAGAGTATGGTCCCCCCAGAAGCCATATCCATGATGGTTAAGTTTTTGGAAAGATCTCTGAGTTCTAAAGCAGGTATGCAACAAACCGGAGGGATGGGGGGAGAAGCAGGGGGAATGATGGGTGGTGGGATGAGTCAAATGACACCTCAATCTATTCTTCAAATGCTTGCGACTATAACAATTCCTCCAGAAGTGTATGAAGAAATTCCTAAAATTGTTAAAGACGCAATCATTGAACAGAAGACGCTTATCCAACATAGGCAATCTACAGGATATGTTTTAAAAGACATTTCAATACATATCCCCGCAGGAATTACGGTGGCTATTGTGGGGGAGACAGGAGCCGGTAAAACAACATTGATCAAATTGATTGCTCGATTTTACGATACTAATAATGGGAATATATTTATTGATGGTGTCGATATTAAAAATGTTCGTAAGAAGGATTTAAGAGATTTAATTGGGATAGTTCCTCAAGATGCCTTTCTTTTTACAGGTTCTATAAAAGATAATCTTCTCTATGCCTTTGAGAATCCGACTAAGGCAGAAGAAGAAAAAATGATCGAAGTGTCAAAATTCTTGGGATTGCATAATTTTATAGAAACTTTACATAAGAAATATGATACAAAGTTAAAAGAAAATGCTTCAAATATCTCAATTGGTCAAAGACAATTAATTGCTTTTGCTCGAGCATTGATTACAGATCCCAAAATCTTAATATTGGATGAAGCTACATCCTCTGTTGACCCCTATACTGAAACCTTGATTCAAGATGCTTTAAACAAAGCACGTGAAGGAAGAACAACAATTATTATAGCTCATCGACTTTCAACTATAAAGAATGCTAATCTCATATTAGTTCTGGATTCTAATAAGAAAGGCATAGTAGAGCAAGGAAAGCATGAGAGTTTGTTAGCATTGAATGGAAAATACAAGCGACTGCTTGATATGCAGCACAGAGATATTGAACAATAATAATTTTGGGATAGGAGTAGCTTCAGCTGGTCCTTTAAACAAATAGTTATCCTTAATTTTTTCAAAAACCTAATTTAGAATCTTTCTTTATTTGTTATAAACAACCATTCATATTGGTGAATTACTAATTCCATATTTCGATTATTCAGGAAAAAAGATTTTCTATCAAGTAAGAGATAATAATTCTCAAAAGGCCCTTATTTTTATTCACGGATCTGGGGGGAATTCAAATATTTGGAAAGAACAATTTAATCTAAATATTGATTATAACATATATGCTCTTGATTTACCCTCTCACAATAATTCTGATGAGTTTTTAGAACACTCTCTTGAATTATATGTAGATGTAGTTAGAAGGTTTATAGAAACTTTAGATCCAAAAAAGGTTATTTTAAGTGGTCATTCCTTAGGGGGAGCAGTAATACAATCTTACTATTTTAAGTATCCAAGCGATATCATCGCATTAATTTTAATTGGAACTGGAGGGAGATTGCGAGTTATGCCCTCAATCTTAGAAACTGTGAAAAATAACTTTCAAATGTTTATAGATGGTATGGATGATGATCTTAAAAAGGTATATTTGAAAACAGCCCCGAACGTTATATATGATGATTTTAAAATTTGTGATGGATTTGATACACTTGATAAGACTGCCTTAATCAATATCCCTTGTTTAATATTAGTCGGTAAAAAAGATATTATGACTCCTGTAAAATATTCCGAATATTTTCACAAAAAGATTAACATCTCTGAACTTGTAATAATTGAGAAGGCAGGGCATTTGGTAATGTTAGAACAGCCAAAAAAAATGAATCAGGCAATAGAAAATTTTATTAATAATTATTTTTAAACCTTGAATAGATGCCAAGAGAATATACTTATGGTCCTTTTCAATCCAGACGATTAGGGCTATCCTTAGGAATAAATGTATTATCTAATTATAAATTATGCACTTTTAATTGTGTGTATTGCGAAATCGGTATTACTGACAAGGATGGTTTTGTATCTCCTGAGTTTAGAGTCAAATTACCTCCTTCTGCTAGTTTTAGAAAAGAACTAATTTCAATCTTAACTCATGTCCCTCATTTGGATTCAATTACCTTTGGTTACAATGGTGAGCCGACTCTAAATGAAAACCTATTAGATTTCCTAAAAATAGCTATAGATGTAAGGAAAAAACTAAATTGGACCAAACAAAAACCTAAACTCACTCTTTTTACTAATTCTAGTACGCTCCATTTCGAAGAAATTAGAGAGAGAGTTAAACAATTTGAGTTTGTATTGGCTAAATTGGATGTGGCTACTAATGAAGATTTCAAAAGATCAAATCGTCCTCATATTAATTCACCAGATATCGAAACTGTTATAGATTCACTCGTGAAATTACGACATGAAATGCCTGAAAACCATAAACTAGCAATTCAAACCTTATTTTTTAATTCATATAAAGATGATTTTATACCAAATAATAATCTAAAGAACCTAAATAAGTTGGGACTTGCTATAAAACGAATCAAACCAACTATTGTACAAATTTATTCAATAGCGAGAATTCCAGCAGAATATTTTGTATATGCAATAGATGATAAAAGAAAAAGCGAAATAGTAAATTATATTGAAGAAATTATCCAAGATAAGGATGTTCAAATCAATTTCTATTAAATCATTTACAAATATTTTAATATTGCTTTAATGAAACTTTATTATTATTGAAGATAAATTCATCAATTTTTTTTCAATCATATTAGGTGAAAGAAATAAAAGAGGAATATATTGCTGGAGTTGATATCGGGGGTACTTGGATTCGAGTTGCTATATGTACAAGAGATCTAAATGAAGAGAATATCAAGATAGAAAAATCTCGAACGTTAAAAGAAACTAAGTTTTCAATTGGTAATTCAATTTGCGAAATTTTATCAAAATTATTAAAGGAAAATCAAGTAAGGAAGGAGCAACTTATTGGAATAGGTATTGCTTCAGCTGGTCCTTTAAATATAGATACAGGAATAGTTTTTAATAATGCAAATCTTGGATTTAGAGTAATTCCTTTACAAGAACCAATAGTAGAAAGGTTTCCTGGAATACCATTATATTTTATAAATGACTGTATTGGTGCTGTGTTAGGTGTGCATTATTTCGAAGCAGATGATGAGGAAAAAGATAATTTAGTATATATTACAATTTCAACAGGAATAGGTGGCGGCGCTATTTGCAATGGGCATTTATTATTAGGAAAAGAAGGTAATGCGGCGGAAATAGGTCACGGACTAGTTGAGCCAAGGAGTACCGTTAAATGTAATTGTGGAGCTTATGGGTGTTGGGAAGCATATAGTTCTGGAACAGGCGTACAATCAAGAACCATAGATGCATTAAATGAAGGGAAATATAATGCAGAAATACTATTGGAAATAGTAGAGAAAGATATATCTAAAATTACTGCTAAAGAAATCTTCCGAGCTGCAAGAGAAGGTGATGTTTTGTCCAGTAAAATAGTTGATGATTGTGTTTTTTATACAAAAGTAGGAGTAGGATTAGTAAACAATTATTATGATTGTTCATCAATTTATTTTGGGGGAGCAATGATGAAAGATAAGGATCAGATAATTCCTCAATTAATAGAACAATTTGAAAAAGATTCTCTTAAATTTACAATAAATCACCCTCCAAAAATTAAATTAACAAAATACGAGGATGAAATTGGTTTAAGAGGAGCACTAACACTTGTAAAATACAAAATAGAGAAAAACCAGGTAGTCACTTAAGAATAAATTAATAATTAAGAGAAACAAATGGGAAGGGAAAATTTAATCTTTACTTTGAGTGGAATACGAGGCATTACTGGCAAAGATTTTAATTTTAATATTATAAAGAAAATCGCAATCGCTTATGGTTTATGGCTTAATGGAAAAGATAAAAAAGTTATAATAGGTAAAGATACTCGGCCAAGTGGAAATAAGATTGAAAAAGCTGTTATCGAGGGGTTAATTGGAACAGGTATTAAGGTAATTAATCTTGGAATTTGTCCCTCACCTATAATTATTTATGCTAAAAAAAAATACGAAATACCAGGAGGCATTATAATTACTGGTTCTCATAATCCTCAGGAGTGGAATGGTTTAAAACTGCTTTCAACAAAAAATTTCCTTGATAAACCTGATTTAGAGCAAATATCAAATAAATTAAACAAAATTGATCTAGATTCTTATCCGATAGAAAAGTCAATGATACACAAACATATTGAAATTTTGAATCCAATTCCAGATTATATTCAAGGTCTATATAAATATATTGACTATAAAAGAGTTAAAAGACGAAATAATCTTCGAGTAGTAGTTGATACTGGAGCAGGAGCAGGAAAATTCGCTACACCTCAAATTCTTAAAGGAATGGGATGTGAGGTAAAATTACTTAACAACAATTTGTTAGTTAATAATATATTTCCTAGAGAAATTGAACCTATAGAGAAGAATCTTAGAGATTTGAGAATGGAAGTATTGCAGGATAAATATGATATAGGGTTTGCCCATGATTCTGATGCAGATAGATTAGCTATAATTGGTGAAAATGGAGTTTGTTATCCTGAAGACATTGGGTTAGCTCTGATTACTGAATATTATTTAAAGAATAACTATGATCCAGATATAGAAATAATTATTGTTACAAATTTAGCTTCTTCTTTAAGATTTGAAGCGATCGCTGAAAAATATAATGCTAAAGTAATTAGAACTCCTGTAGGAGAGAGATTTTTAACAGATAAAATAGATTCTTTGATTGAAAAAAAGGCTACAAAATCTAGAAAGCGCTTAGTTTTTGGGGGAGAGGGTTCATGTGGAGGTTTTATTTTCCCTTATTTCAACAATACTCGAGATGGAATTTTTGCAGCTGCTAAGATTATAGAAATTTTGGTAAGTACTGAAAGAAAAATCTCAGATTTGGTTTCTAATCTCCCTAGATTTTATTCAAATAGAGAAAAAATTAATATTAAAAATAACGATATTAATTTGATTATTGAACTAGTAAAACAAGAGTTAAGTGAAGAGGGAGAAGAAGTAAATCAAATTGATCTTGATCTCCGACTTGGTAAAGGCAAAGAATGGTTTGTTTTAATTCATCCTTCAAACACAGAACCAATAATTAGAGTTATCAGTGAGGCAAAAAGAGAATCTTTAGCAAGAGTCTATTGTGAAGCCACAGCTGAACTCATAAGATTAATCATTTCAAGGATGTAATATTTTAATAGTTCTTTAAATCTAAGTTGTTTCTTCAATTCCCATTATTATCCCATTCATTCAATAAGAATAGATACTACCGTTAGATTTAAATATGAAGATATACTCTATTTTCTTTAAACATATTTGTTGATGAATCATGGTAATTAAAGTTTATAGATGGATTGGGTTGGATTTTGGAGATACCCTATTCAGTACTCCGTCTGTATCTAAATCAATGGCCATGACATTAATGTATGCACGTTTTAACGTACATATCTTAAATACGTTATCCTAATAAATGCGTAGAAATCAACAAACCTTTTATACTCATTCTCAAACGCTTTATACAATATATACGTAGCAATTTAGAGATTTGATCTAAATCCTTATATCTTACATAATTTTTACACAATGTTAGTCATAGTGCTCGATTACTGCAGGTTAGGATAGATGAATATGTTTTTTTAAGAAAATTAAAAAAATTATAAAAAAAATAAAATAATTAAAAAAAGAGGTGGAAAAATTGTTAGAATTAAAGGAATTGGCAGAAAAAAGAGAATCTGCTAGGTTAGAAAGAACTCAAGAGTTAGCAAATGAAAAAATTCAAAATCGAAGATTAAGAGAGCTTAATGTGAGTATGCTATATAATCCGAGATACATTGAAGAAAGAGAGAGATACTTAACAAACCTAAATGTCTTGAGAGTCTCTTACAGTCATCGTTATTAAGACAAAGAGAGAAAAAAAACCAAGGGAAGTAAAAATGTCAGCAGATAATAATAAAATAGACCAAAAAATAGTTAAAATAGAGTCTATATATGATCAAATAGAGGAAGCTCAAAAAATCGTCCATACTAAAGAGAAATGGAAGTCAAACATATGGAAATCTTATATATTTCATTTTTTCATGGGTTTTCACTTAATTTCTGGAGTACTATTGCCCTTTTTCCTGACATATGGAAAATTAACTTTCATTGAAGTGATGTTCTTACAAAGTTACTTTACAATGATGATTTTACTATTTGAGATTCCTTGTGGCGCAATAGCAGACTATATTAGCAGAAAGTTCTCTTTAATACTAGGAGCTTTAATCACTGCATTTGCAGCGTTAATCTATGGGAGTTATCCAAATATATTCATTTTTGTTATCGGTGAAACATTATGGGCTTTTGCTAGTGCTTTAACATCGGGTACAGATCAAGCATTCATATATGATACATTGAGAAAGCTTGGAAGAGAAAATGATATCTCTAAAATAACGGCTAGAAATAGGAGCTTCATGTTATTTGGGATCGCTGTTTCGGCTCCAATTGGTTCAATCATTGGTGCTTATCTATCATTAAATCTTGTAATGACTCTTATGTTTATCCCATTCTTCATAGCAGCTTTGGTATCATTAACACTAAGAGAACCAAATCACGTGTTAGAGAAAAAGAAAACTGATAATTATTTAACTGTAATAAAATCCGGATTTAAAGAGCTCAAGAGTAACAATATACTAAGGATACTAGCTTTTGAAATGATAATAACTGAATCTATTGTATTCTTCTTAATATGGACATATCAGATATATCTAGAAGCATTGAATTTTCAATTGATTTTATTTGGAGTAGTGAGTGCATCTATGACCATTACACAGATAGTCTTTAACAATATAGTTCCAAAGTTTGCCACTAGATCGAAAAATAAGAGAAGATTTCTGCAGGTGTATACAATAATACCAGGAATAGGGTTTATTCTCATGGCGTTGATATTCTACATTCCAATTAGCATTCCTTTAATTCTATCAATACTTGGATTCGGTTTCTCACGGAGTATAATATTCGTCAAGGGCATAAATAATCAGATTGAGACACAGAATAGGGCTACTGTTTTAAGTACAATCAACATGGCAGCTAGTCTTATCAGAACAATTCTTTACCCTTTCATTGGATACCTAGTAATGTGGAATTTAAGCATAACATTTATACTATTAGGAGCGGTAATAATCATCTTTGCCATACTCTCGAAAATTAAAAGTGAATATTTATAACCAAATCAATTTTTTTTTAGTACACTCTAAAATATTCAAATCTATTTGTTTAATTCATCTAAAATTAATTGAGCTAGTTTTTCTCCTACAATTTGAGATATTTCTTCTAGAGTAGCTTTTTTAAGATTAGCAACACTTCCAAAGTGATTAAGTAATTTATTACGTGTAATTGGGCCTACTCCTTCAATATCATCTAATATAGAACTAATCATACGTTTTTTTCTTTGTTTTTTATGAAGTCTGACAGCGAAGCGATGGGCTTCATCTCTAACTCGCTGGAATAATTTTAAAAGAGGTGAATTTTTTGGAAGTACAATTGGATCTTTCTTATTTGGGATGTAAATTTCCTCATATTTCTTAGCTAATCCGATTATAGGTATTTCAAGACCTAATTCTTGTAAAACAGAAATCCCTACATTCAATTGACCTTTTCCACCATCAACTATTATTAAATCTGGAAGCTCTAGATTCCTCTTTAAAAGCATAGAATATCTTCTTTCTAGTACTTCTTTCATCATTGCTACATCGTCAGGTGTCGATTTCGTTCTAATTTTAAAATGTCTATAATTCTTATTATAGGGTCTTGCTTCTAAAAAATAAACCATTGAACCAGTTGCATCCTTACCTTCAATATTAGAGATATCAAAACCTTCAATAATCCTAGGTTCTTTTGGAATGTTCAATATGTCTTTTGCTTCTTTCAAGACTACTTCTCTGAAATCTGTCTCATCCATTCTAATACGTTCCATTTGAATTTGTTGTTGAACAATAACATTGGCGTTTTTATTTGCAATTCTAATTAAACTTGTTTCATAATCATCGACTGGAGCTCTAACCTGTATCTCCTTTTTTGTATCCTTTAAAAAATTGATCAGAACATTAAGCATTTCATCTATTTCTGGCACTATTATTGCATCAGGTAATTTTGCTTTAAATTCTTGATAGTATTGCTCTAAAATGGAAATAAAGATCTCGCTTTTGTGTCCGACTTTCTCTCTTAAATCAAAATCAAAAGAGCTTTTATTTAATATTCTACCTTCCCTAATATGGATTATTACCACTGCCAAAAAGTTATCCTCACTATTATATCCAATGATATCCTTATTAGATTCATAGTCTAGAAAAACATGTTGTTCATCGGTTGCATGATCAATATCATCTAATTTATCTCTCCAAAAAGCTGCTATTTCATATTCCTTCTCTTTTGCGGCTATGTGCATTTTTCCTTCAATCTGTTTTTTTAATTCGCTTGTTTCTCCTTTTAAAAACAATTCGATTTTTTTAATGTTATCTCGATATTCTTCCTTAGTAAATTCGGTGAAACATGGACCTGGGCAGAGTTTTAACTGATAATATAAGCATGGTCTTCTTCTTTTTTTAATCGGTTTTTTACATGAACAATACGGAAAAATCTTTCTTAAATCTCTTAGTATTCTAATAATTTCCTTTTTATCTGTGTATGGTCCTAAAAATAAGTTTTCTTTAGAAAATTTTTCAGGATTTCTTATAACTCTTATCCGAGGAAAATCTTCACTGTAAAAGATTCCCACCCAGGGATAAGATTTCGAATCCCTCATA
>JAHQWI010000006.1 GCA_029856085.1 Promethearchaeia archaeon
TCTCCTATTCACTAAGTCATTTCTAAGCGTTTGAGGGGTATAAAACAAAATTTGATTCTCTTCATATAACTCAATTCGTTTCTCAGGAAGAACTTTGCCTGTGAGTACTACAAACTTCTCCTGAGGAACTTGTAGGAAATTGCTAAATGTATCATAATGTTGGTTTATTAAGGGACGTGTAGGGGCTAAGATAATTATTTTACTCTCTTGAGGAAAGAATTCTAATGTCTTATTTGCTATGAGTACCGCGATGATTGTTTTTCCTAGCCCTGTAGGTAATACAACTAACGAGTTCTTATTCACACATTTATTTGCAATCTCAACCTGATATTTCCGAAACTCTAATTTTTCGGATTTTAATGCTAGTTTGTCTTCAGACGTCTCACTCACAGTTGTCCACTATTATTTGTGTTTCCTCTACATCCATTTTTTTGATATTTTTATTACTTTTTTTATAAGAGAGTAATAATTCTCCAAGTTTCAATCCAAATTCAGAAGGATATATTAATCCGTTTTGCTGCTCTTGAAAACAATATGGATAATAATCACATAACTCTTTAACATTCTTTAGTAAATCCGTGCCGTTTGTCTGCACATCAAACCCTTTCCCTCGCTTTATATGTTTAAAAAAATAAATTATGTCATTTAATTGATTAATATGGGATTGTGACATTCTTATTTTAAGTGGTATGCTATTTATCTTCTGAATTTTCTCTGTAATCAAATACACTTGGTTATTATTGATTCTCTTTCTTAAAGAATATTTGTTGAAGGTGGTTTCATAGAGTTCTTGAAAATTTAGAAGTAAAAAGATTATTTCTTCTACTTCCGATGGATTTAATTTGAGATAACTTGCGAATTTACTGAAATTAAGTCTTTTGTTATAATTCTTCGCAAATTTACTTAATACATCTAGTATCTGATGTAATACCTGTAATAAATTCCTATTACGCAATACACTATCTGAACTGCTATGTAACACCATTATAAGACTCTAGAGTTAAATAAATAAAAAGAAAAAATTTGGAATTAGATATTAATACCTGAATCTCGTTTTTTTAGTTTTTTTTCTGAATAAAATATGACTCCTCCAGGAATAGTAATGAATAAGACGGATAATACAACCGCACTATTTATCTCATCTTGATACGCTTTCTTAGGATAAACCGTAGTAAGCGATATACTAAGTTCTGCTAATATAAACTTACCATTGAGGGCATATAGCTTCCCACTTACACTTGGATAATTACTCGGACGTTGCGAAATATGGAGATTAAGTGAAAATTCATTATTTTCTACTCTCTCAAATTCATAATACCCTAATTGAGCACTTTCAAAGCTAAATGAGAGATTATAATCGAAATAAGAAAGGATGATGTTAGAAAGTGAAGTTTTGATGATGACTTGGCTTCCCAGCATAACTTCGTCTTGATACTGAGCAACAATTTTATGGTTATATAATGAAGCCATTTCACAGATCCACAGAAATATTTCTTGATCAATTACTTTTCTTTGAGAGCTAAGATAAAACTCATTTAATTCTTGAGTAAAAATATCACTTACTAATTGTTGTACTAGCTCAATGTCAAATTCAATATTAAAATCCAATAATTCTGCTATCTTATAACTATAATAGATATTTTTGATATTGCTATAATTTACGTTTTGTTCAATTAAGTTTCTTATTTTTTGGCTATCCAGATCAAACATATCAATCGCTTTTAGTACATATACCATATAATAGGTATTTTGCAAAATTGTCCCATAATCATCGGTATAGTGAGGATTAAAGTATAACAGTTCTGAAGTTTCTACAATATGAGTATTGATATATGACTGTAAGGCTGTCATATTAAGGTCCAAAAAGGTAAGGTCTCCTATATCCAACTGTTCTACAAGAAGTTCAAGGGCTTTAATCGCATAATATGTATATTCAAAATATATATTCTGACTTAGAAATTCACTGCGTAATTCTTCATAAGGTAATATGCATAAAAAGGCACCATATTGTTCTGGATATGAGCTATTTAGAAATTGCGTATTAAGAATGTCATTCATAAGTCTATTTAGATTATGAGATAATGCAAAATCATCTAATTTGAAAATAGTTTTTAAAGAATTTAATGCATAGAAGGTAGATTTATGAGAAATTAAGTATTCAATCTCTTTAAAATGAATTTTATTCCCTTCAGTATAAAACTCAATAGGGTAGGAACGAAAGGCTACTATCGAATTTGCATAAAGTTCAGCGTTTAAAAATGCCCAAAATCCATGATATAACGGAGTAAGACCATAATATGATTCAATTATCTTTAAATAAAGTTCCTGTAAATCTAATTCTGGAAGGCTCCCATACAAATCACATGAAGTAATTATAGTATTAAGAAGATTAAGTGTTGTATAGTCCATAGATATGAGAGAAAAACTTTGATCCATAAAAAAATACTCTATAATAGTGGTTGTTATTTGGTTAGTGTCGGTAAAAGTCAATCTTGGTAATTGGCTACAATCCTTAATTGTTCTTATAATTTGAAATGTATCAATTAATTCATGATATTGAATCTCAGTAGAGCCATCCCAAATACCAAGACTATTCTGGTTATTGAAAACGAAGTCTAAAGTGCCAGTCTCATTATAAGAAGAAAATCCTGTAATACGAGAAAGGTCTAATCCAAGGGCTGTGGTAACGATATTTGCATCTAATGGTGTCCCAAAAACCATATACTGAAAGTAGTTCTCATCTGCAACATATAATTGCTCTAAGAACGTGAAAAAACTAGCATAGTTAATAGTTCCGACCATACCAAATATTTCTAAACTTTTTATGCAATAATAGGAAGAAAACATATTGGCATCAGTATACAGCTTCAAGGAGCTAAATGTTATCTCATTATCATTCAAAAATCCTCCAAATTCTGGATTTCCATCGTCAGTAATTTGTAATGAGTTAATATATTGAATTAAATCATTGCGTTCCTGAGTATACCCAACCCAATTATCCATTAATAGATCTAAAGTCTTAATTGCGTAATATGTATTGTCCATTGTAGAGATTTTCGCATAATACTCTAAGAAAGGACTGTAAGATTGCCCAATAAATCCAAATGTGAGGGGATTATAACAACTCCATATAAAGTTTATTAATACGTCTATATCAATTAAATCAAGAGCATTAAAAAGTTCTAATGAAAGAATCGCATAACAGTTTACTTCAAGAACAGAAGTAAGTGGACGATAATGAGAATCCTGAGTAAAGTCAGTATCGAGATACCTATACGCATATTTGTCCATGAATAAATGAGTGCTAGAATTATAAGTGCTCATAATGTAGTTTAGTATCTGTGTTTCATTTACCTGATCCCGCTTTCCTATAGCCTCTAATGTATAAAGCCCATAGTACGTTGCTTGTAAAGAGGGTTCATATATCTGGGGAAAAAAGCCATATGTAGCATAATCGCTAATTTTTTCAGCAAATATGGAATTGATATTGTTATAATTTGTCATTGAGGCCATGTTCACATTCTCAGGAGGGATTTCAAATGGTATATTTTCTTCATCTTGGGTATTCACAAAGTAACTGCTAACACCTAGAAGTGTAGAAATTACAATTAACACAATTACAACAAATTTTTTATGCATAAAACTCACGTTTAATTGTTAACTTCTATAAAAAATAACTCGGTGTATTTAAAGAAAAAATAGAGAAAAAAAAGACAAAAACTTAGGCGATATACATACTATGTATATTATCTGTGGTCTTACTTAAGATCATAGTCAAGTGGTTACCGGAGGTCCCTTAGAAGGAAAATATTCCTCAAGAGCTAGCTTAAACCATACACCATTTGTCTTTGACTTTTTCTTAAATTTAGTCTTGATATTAGTATGATTATACACCTCAAGGTATATGTAGGTAATCGTTCCATTTTGATCAAAACTTTCAAAAAGATAATGCTCATTTGAGGGATTAAATATCTGAACTGCATTTCCTAATTGAACATGAATAATACCATCATCTTCTACTTCTTCTGAAACCAATTCGATCTCAGGTTCTTTGTCTTCTATCAACCCGATTTTTACTAAAAACTTTTTTAATAAATCGGCAGAATGTACTAAAGTTGAGAATCCTGGAATCCCAAACCTTTCAAAAATTTTCTTTTTAACCTGAAGCTGGATAGTACTCATCCTAATATTAACCAATTCACAAATTGAACTTATTCTAACTTCCTCTTTATACTCACAGAGGGCTGTAATTGACGCACACAATCCTGCTATGACGTTATCTGTAGTGTTTTTAATACCTTCCCAGATACGATACAAAACCTTCTTTGCGAGAAAATAGAAGGGCATCTCAAGCCCAAAATGATTGGTAATCTCTAACAATTTCTGGGAGATATATTTTTGTCTATCTCTTATCAGATAATTAGGAACGTAATCGCGAACTTGCATAAAGAAGTCATTAAATTCTTTTTTGGTTAGTTCTGTGTTCTCAAATATATCGGTATTTGTCACTGAGATATTATCAATTTTGAACCTAAAAAACAGAATGATAGCAACAAGCTTCTCTACATTCCTGTATTTTGAGCCTGCTCTTAATTTAGCTCGTATTTCTTTAAAATTAACCATAGTCATTTCTTTAAGGGAATTATAATCTTCCAGACCTAAACTGCAAAGGATTCTTGAAATCTCCCTATATGCCTTAGTATATACAATTTTTTCATTGTCATTTATCTTGTTATATTTACTCATTCGCCTTAAGGTCCTGAAATAAGGGGAGCCCAACCGTTCTCTTTTATTTCCTATTTCCGTACTACCTAACCTTCGTGCATATTGTAGCACATCTGCTTTGTATGGTCGATCATATTGAAGCTTTTGTAGAGTTTGGACAATTCCACATGCCCTACACACATAACCTTCAACAGTCTCAACAATATCGTCAGAACCACACAAATCACATTCAAGATTCGTATGATCTAATGTAACTGAGGTTTTGTATATCGTCATTTTTTTTTGATCAACTATTTTTTATTTTACTAAGAAAACTTTGTGACGGTGTTTGCTTTTTAAAGCTATCGGTTTGGATCGGAATTTGTAAGTAGAGCTCGTCTAGACCTCGATCACAAATTGACTAAAAGTATAAAAACCCCACTTTTTTTATTTCGACTCGCAGTGACATTTTTGTACATATAAAAACCATCGAGGGTGATATAAGAACATATAGAAATAGTGCCCGTTTAGTCGTAAGTTCTCTCTCATACAAGAATTAGGCTAATAGGTTGAGTATTAAAATTTTGGTGATCACGAAGAAAAATAATATAGTAACAAACTGATCAAAAATTTTCCTTTAGAATTTTTTCTTTAAATATGAATAATTTCATAAAAGTTTATGTTTGGAGAAGTTTTACTTATTTCACTGTCAGTTTTCCCTTTTATATATCTAATTGGGTATGCAAGTTATAAGTTTTTATATGTAAAGGATTTAGGAAGTATTGGAAATACGTTCAAACACCTTCTTTTTTTTGTAGGTGTCATTGTCCATGAACTTTCCCATCGTACAATGTGTGCGATTACTGGTGTCCCTGCATATAATACTAGGGTGAAATATCGAGATGAAACCTCAGGTAGAGCAGCTCCTCACGGTTCAGTAACACCGAGGCAAAGATTTCAAATGTCCTTCTTGCAAGCATTTCTTGTATGTTTTGCACCCCTGTTAATTGGCGCATGGATTATTTATTTTTTGCTACAGGTGGCACTCAGCTCTTCCTTTGATCCAGTACTCAGGATAATTGCCGCATTTTGCTCTATCTCAATATTATTAGCCTCCTCACCTTCACGGGGAGATCTTTCCTTTGTTAAATTCGGATATCAGAATGATCCTCAGCATAGCCAATATCAAATCTTTTTAGTCATCCTTTCATTTTTAATATCGTGGGGATTAGTTGGAGCGTTTAATATCATTTTACCCTATGAATTTTTCTATTATTTTATCATCATTTTAGGTTATATTATCTTAAAATACTCGCTTATCTCCATAAATATTCTTGTGGGTAAAATTCGATACCGCAAAGGAAGAATTCAATCTAAAGTTAAAAGAAGGCTTATAAGAAGGCGCTTCAGACCCGAAACGGGTAAGAGATATTATATGGATTATGAGGAATAATACGAGGTTGCAAAAAATATGAAAGGGTTCTGTTATATTGTGTTGATTATTGGATTTTTCATCTTTTTCCAGCAAAATCCAGTCTATGCGGTTATTTTCATTGGAATTTTCATTGCGGGGTATTTATATGTCAAATCAAAACGTTCAGGATCGAGTGGAGGAGTATTTGGTTTTATGAAAGGCAACCCGCAGGCCCAAGATGGTAAGTTTAACGATATTATGACTCTAATGATGCTCCAACAGCTATTTAGTAATTCTCCATCTCATCCTTCAGAGAGGCAAAGTGACTCTTCTAAAGAGAAAGGTAAAGAAGAGCAAATAGAACAGACCAAGCAAGAAGTTCTAGAGTTATTAGATGAGTGAATTATGACATTCCAAAACGTGGTTCTAAAAGAATTTGAAAAAATTTATCAGCGTCATTCAGTAATATCTATTTCTGGGAAATCAGGAACGGGGAAAACCTCGTTAGCTCTCTTTTTGATCAGTCAATCTTTAGCAAATAGCGGCGTCTATAAGGATAGTTGTTTCTGGGTTCAGGCAAGTGAAATATTTCCTAAAAACAGATTAATTTCTATGTGTAAGGATAGCAGTGAGAAGTGCGATTATTTGCTAAATAATATATATATTACACCAAGTAAGGTTATTTCTACATATTTAGAGCAGAAAAAATTACTTAGTAAGACTTTAAGTGAAAGTTTTCTTTTCCCTCCTGATTTAAGGTTCATTGTAATAGATAATATCTCACACCACCTACGTTTTGAGATTTCTAAGGTTGACGATATCAGAAAGAGAACCTCTATAATAGATCATTTTTATGATACTATTTTGTCCCCTCTTATATTACGATGCCAGCGTGAGAAAATCTCCTTAATTTTGCTCCATGAAGTCTCTTTTAACGTCAAACTACAGAAAACACTCCCATTTTTTCACTCATTATATTATAGAATTAAAGGTGTGAATATATTTTTAGAAAAATCGCCAGTTTCTAAGGAGAGGATAATGAATATTGAGATAGGAAAAAAAAACGCATCATTATACTTTGTGTTAAAGGATGGCGGATTTCGCTTTTCTAGTTAGAACAAATATTTTTCTTTATAAAACTTAGTATTATTATAAATTATGTTAGAAAAGAGTCTTAAGCCTACCTTTCCCGTGTATAGAGTTCGAATATTTCCCTATCCCCCACTTTAGCCCCCTTTCTCCTAAATTTTTTGGTTTATCACTCTTTTTTAATTCTCATTTTTTCTTTATATAGATTGGTAGTATTTAGAGTATAATTACCAGAAAAATGGGTGATGTAAAAAAGATATGGCAGATTTAAATCAGATAAAAGGAATAAACGCCCGTCAGATTAAATTGCTTCAGGATAACGGTATTAGTACCGCAGAAGCCTTAGCGATGAGCCCTGGTTCTACGGTTGCTGAGATTGACGGGTTAGGAGACAAAACAGCGAAAAAACTCATTTGGAATGCAAGGAATGCGTTAGGAATGACAGATTTTATACAGGCAAAGGATATCGATGAGAATGTGGAGTTCATAACCACTGGATCTTCAGAGCTAAATAAAATTTTAGGTGGCGGCTTCCAGACAGGAAAATTAACTGAAGTATATGGGCCTTTCAAGTCGGGAAAAACAGCATTAGCTCACACGATATCGGTTACAAGTCAGCTTTCTGTGAAGAATGGCGGATTAAATACTTCTGTGGCATATGTTGATACTGAAAACACATTTTCAAAAGAAAAAATCAAACGAATCGCCAAACGTTTCGGGTTAAATCCAAGCGAAACTTTATCTCGGATTTTTCACGCTAGAATTTATTCTTCAGATCATCAATCACAAATGATCCAAAAAGCAGAAACTCTCTGTAAAACTCGTGGAGTGCGGCTGATTATCATTGACAGCTTGATGGCATTATTAAGAGCTGAGTATGTAGGCATTGGTAAATTAGCGCCTCGACAAGCCCTCTTAAATAATATTATTCATACACTATCAAGGATAGCCGAGACGTATAATTGTGCGGTTTTGCTTACCAACCAAGTTTCAGTTAAGATGATGGGCATGTTCTCAACCAACGATGCGATTGGAGGCAATATCGTAGCTCATGGGTGCCATTTCCGAGTCATGTTTAAGACTAAAGGATTTTCATCGAATAACTCACTGAAAAGGAGAGCTGTAATTGTGGACGCTCCCGATCTCCCTCCCGAAGAGTGTGAATTTTATATCACATCCACAGGGATTGCAGATACAGATAAAGTAGAGATTCCTGAGTCACTAGGATTAGAATTTGAAGTCGAAACGCTATACGAGGAAAAAGATGATACTCCATCAAATAATTCAGAATCAGCTTCAGAACAAATTTCTTTAGTCTCAGTTAAAGGTATTGGGAAGGGTACAGCAGAAGGTTTAAAGGCTCTCGGTATTAGTTCGATTGATGTGTTAGTAGCTGCTGATCCAGATGACTTATCCGCAAAGTTAAGTGGTGCATCAACCTCTAAAGTTCTTGAATGGCAAAAAAACGCGAAAGGATTATTAAAAACCTAATTTAATTTTTTTTTCATTTTTTTAAAGACTATTCTTTTTTGTGTTTCTTTAATAATCTCTCTATCTCTAACTGAGCTTCTGATAATTTATAATTAAGGGTAAATTTTCTTTTCTCTAATTCATCAACAATTTCCCATATCGACAGATTTGCAAGCTCAGCTGCTCTCCCTAGTGATATTTTATCTTCAATATAATCTTTTAACGCAAGTTCTATTTTTTCTTGTTTAATGCTTTTCCATAATAACCTTCGAATTAATGATGACTGATCTTCTTTATATACCTCTTTCAACTTATCAATTTCATCTTTCATTTCATGGGGTATGACAATTGATAATTTATCTCCCATATTTTTCACCTCTCTCAAGATATTCTTGAATTACATCTGCTGAAATCCAACTATTTTCAGCAAGTTTCTTAATATTTGCTCTATAATCTAATTTATCTATCTGATTTGTAAGTAATAACTCAAATACAGTTGCAATAGTTGTTTGATGGTCAATCTTAAGAATATGAGCGACATTCCTAGCTTTTTTATCATCTAAAAGAAGAATTTCATTCCTTTGCCGTGCTAATTCTAATGCTTGAAGTTCCCCTTTTCCTAATGGCGGATAACGCGATTCGTCTAACTCCTCTACTTTAACTATACAAATTTTTTTTTGATTAATGTAATTTTCAATAATAAACGATTCTAAAAAATTCAATTCTTTTCCCAGCGTGACCACCTCATGATAGACTGCTACTGGGATAATAATCTCTTTCACTTGTTCTATTAAATACTCAATTTTGTCTATCCGAGTCAAATGTATCAATGGACTTGAATTTGAAATCATATTATAATATAGGATATCATCATATTTAAGTGTTCTATTATATGAATATATCTGTCATAGTAGACATTATTCGAGAAATTTTTCATTAACTTTAACTTCAAAGCGTGGTGTTCCCAAATTTATTATTAGTACTAGGTCTTATAGGACTTATTAAGCTCAACATGCTTCTAAAATTAATATTTATTTATTTTTTACTGTCGATTCTTTCTTTAAAGTTTACGAAATTTCGTTCTCGGCTTCTTACTATGATGATGATCACACCTACTATTATAATCCCTCCGACAATGAGAATTCCTGCTGTCCATTCTTTAGGGATTGAAAACTTATTTGTTTGAAGGGTTGTATTGTTCGGCGGTTCTTGGTCTGTCTGGTTCGGATCTACCACATGACTAATTTTGTGATGCTCTATTATCGCATACGCTATATTTGAATAGTCTACTTCGCTATATATGGTTAATGTTATCGTATATAATCCTTCAATCGCAGTTCCGAACATGAATTTATCCACCTCATTAATAGGAGAAAGGCTTTCATTATAATAAATCTTATATTCTAAATCGTCAGGATCATAAATGGTATAATCAAGTATATGTTCGTTATTTTCTTTAAATGAGATAGCTGATACTCTCCCGATGTAGAATTTATACATATAATCTGTCTTGAAGGTAACGTTATGTGAGATGGTTATCCCATTAGAAAAACGTGTTACCTTATACAAGACCATATCCCCAATCTCTTCCCACGGAATTATATCAAAAAGACACTTAGGTCCTTGCTCAATCCTGATGTATATATTCAGATTTTCTGAGGTGACAACGGGAAACTCAATCGTATAATTACCTCCTAATGCAGTACCAAAGGGTATCTCATAATATCTCCCAAAATCAGGATCATAAAAAAGATTATTTTCAAAGATATCAAATTGCATACCATCAGGATCCCATAAGCTAATTGTTAAAGAACAGTTATGAGGGATTACAATCTCAACCCAGATATAGTATTTATAATACTTCTGTAAAGGCATGTCTTCAAACGTAAGGTTATCACTTGGAGCCACGAACGCATATACTTTATCTGGCAATACTGGATCACTTGTTGAAATGTTGCCTTTATTTTCAAATGTATTGGCATTATTGATAATACTAAAGGAACATAAAAAAAAGGAGAATATAAGTATTAGAGCTAGTTTTCTTACTAATTTAATATCCATACACCTCTAATTCCTTAAATTCATTGACAAGTTCTTCAATTGCTATACATTTATCAAAAGCAATACAGCTAAAACAGGGTTGATCTGTCCAGAAATACGCTTTTTGTTGTTCTTTTTCCACAATTAATATCGGAAACCTACTTCTTGGACAGGTTATTGCCGAATTTGAAATTGTCCCTCGTTTTGGCAACGAATAGGACATTCCACAAATCTCACATTTCACAAACCGTTTATAATTATTTGTTTTGAACATTATGAGCCCGCAATCACAGTTTGGACATGCACCAATTTCCTTTATTTTTCTCATGGCAATCTCAAATTTGATATTTTAGTGAATTCTAACATAGCCACAATATTTAAAGGAAAAAGTTACAATTCCAAATTTTTCTTTATATAGATTTGTCACTATTCCATTCTATTATGATGTGCGATTATTTTGATGCAGTTGGAGAATCAATTGAATTTTTAATTGCATTAGGATCTCTTGTAGGAGCATTAGGACTGATTATAGGGATTATCGGTTGGCTTTCTCTAGGACAATTTCAACGCCATAAAATGATAGGCGTTATTATGGGATCAGTAGTATTACTAGTTCTCTGTGGAGCCTCTACAGGATTCAAATATTTCCATATCTATCATTAATTTTGAATTCAAATTTTTTTTAGTGATATCCTGGATTTGAAGTCTCATTCCCTATAGTGATCCCAAATATGTTGAGCACACTTCCGGTACACCAGCATCCAACCCATAATAAAACAATTCCTAGAATGAGCCAGTGTGTGTTTATCGATTTGCTAATAAATAGGCTTAATATGCTAATCGCTGTCAAAGCACCACCAATCGTCAAACATGCCACCCCAAATGTATCGAATATCCTTGAAAATACAGAACCTACTTGATACCTTAAGTTAACCGCAAAAAAGGGAAAGTAGATTACAATAAAAGTAATAATCCCTATGAACGTATAGACAACAAATTTTGAATTCTTCTCGGGTTTAAGAAGGTAGTATTTTTCTTTTTTCATCTCTCTTATTCACAAAATTTTATATTATTAAACTCAATAAAAACTCGTTATTTTTAAAGGAAAAACGTAAACGATTAGTAGCCAAATTTTTATTTAAATAGGTTTATCTTGAAATGTATGATATGTATGCAATGAAAATCCTACCAATACATTGTTTTATATGTATAATC
>JAHQWI010000007.1 GCA_029856085.1 Promethearchaeia archaeon
GTGGTTAGTAGAACTATAATCAATAAGGAAGTAGGTACGGTTACATTATTTTCCTTTGATAAAGATGAAGGATTAAGTGAACATACTACACCTTTTGATGCACTTGTATATATTTTTGATGGAGAAGCTGAAATTTCAATTTCAAAAAAACCACATATAGTTAAGAAAGGGCAGATGATAATCATGCCTGCGCATGAGCCGCATGCATTAAAAGCATTGAATCAGTTTAAAATGATGTTGGTAATGATAAAAGCCTAAATAATTATGATATGTAATATATTTAAAATTAAACCATAAAATTACCGACAGTTATTATTTTTTTTAGTTTTATTCCGCTATTTTAATGTAAAGAGGATTTTCCTTACTGAATTGCACGTTTTGCTAATATATACAATAAAGACAATATAAAAACAAATAGCAAAGATATTCCAAGTATAGATAGATATATTCCTGTTATCCCAAACATCTCTGATATTGGTGCTAATGTAGTAGGAACTAAAGCAATCCCTACAAAATATGCCGCAGTGAGCAAACCTGCTAAAGCACCCCGTCTCTCTGGTGAGAGTACTTGACTATAATAAGTTATGGCTGGAAAAAGAGTCCCTCCTGCGAGACCGGCAATTATCCACCCTATAGCTAAGACAATAAATACTTCTTTTTGAGTAATATCTCCAACTAGCAGTAAAATCGCTAATGAAACGAATAATAAAACAGAACCAAAAACTAGTGGAATCCCGATACCTTTTTTCTTAATCATGGTACCTGTTAAAGCACCGGTTATAGCCGCACCTATTCCAGCTAATCCAAGCACTAATCCAACTAAAGTTTCATCTGTCTCACCTGAAAGAATTCTCGAAGTCCATATATTTATCGCTAAATATGTATGTGAAAGTAATAATGCTGAGAATACCATTAAAATAATAACTGAACGTCTTAATTCTGTTGAAAGTTGTGATAGCAAAATCTTTATCCTTGATTCCTCTGGAACTTTCTGAGGAGGTCTAGTAGATGAAATAAAATAGATCAATCCAAATGCACTGATTACTACAAATAATATGTAAATTGACCGCCATCCCACTAATATCATTAGAGATGCTATTAATGGTCCTATCCCAACCCCAAGATTTGCACTAGCACCAAGATATCCCATCTTTTTTGGAATATCTGATGGAGAAGTTATATCAGTCATCAATGCAATCAACACGGGATTAATAAATCCAAACCCTATACCCCCGAGTATATTTGCAATCGCATATATTTCTAAAGAGAAAGATAAGGTAGCTATTATCATCGCAACACCAAATAAGATTAAACCAATAATTAACACTGGAAACCTCCCTTTTATATCTGAAATTACCCCAGAAAAGAGCTGAGTGATTGCAAAAGGAAACATAAAAGCAGGAATTGCGACAAGTATCGCGTTTGGAGATACGTTAAATTCTGAAGAAAGTACGTGAAACAAAACCATAATAATATTTCCAGTTAAAGGACCAAATAAGAAAAGCATGTAAATTATGAATTCTAAAAATTTTGAGGAGGATTGGTGATCAGTCCTAGTGTTCTCATTATCAGAAAATGAAGACATGTTTTTACTATTACTTTCTACTATTTAAAGTATAGTCTTATATTTTTATATGAAGAAAATTAACGCAGTGCTATTAGAAGATGGTCAAATTCATAAAATATAATTCGGGAGAGCCTCTTTTACTTCTAACTCATAAAAGAATACAACTAATCTAATTATTTTAACTATATAATGTGAATGTTAAAATAGAATAATTGAATAATTTATTCAAAAATATTAATTATGATTTAAAATGACGAAAAATAAAATTCGACCTGGAGTATATTTATATCCCATGCCTGTTTCACTTATCGGAACAAATGTGAAAGGAAAACCAACGTTCATGGCTTTAGCGTGGATAAATGTTGTTGAATATAAACCACCGTTAATTGCTATTTCTTCATATGAAACTCATTACACGAACATTGGTATAAAAGAGAATCAAACTTTTAGTGTAAATATCCCTTCAGAAGGGATGGTAGAAGTTGCAGATTATGTTGGTATAGTGTCAGGTAAGGAAGTAGATAAATCCGAAGTCTTTGAAGTTTTTTATGGAGATTTGAAAACAGCCCCTATGATAACTCACGCTCCAGTAAATCTTGAGTGTAAGGTTGTAAAAACTATCGACACCAAGGAATTTACTGAAGCAGAAAAAGGTCATGAGATTTTTATAGGTGAGGTAATTAGTGCTTACGCCGATGAGTATTATCTTACAAATAAAATACCAGATATAACTAAATTGAAACCTTTCGTATTTTCAATTGATAATAAATATTGGAAAATAGGAGAATTTCTTGGAGGAGCTTTTAACATAGGAAAAACATATAAAAAAGAATAATGTAAAAAAATTTTCGATCAAATATATCCCTTTTTTATTTCTTCTTTTTAAAAAACCCTTTTTCCCCGATTTATACTTAAATATCAAATATATTTGACAGATATGTCTATTACATTGATTAATTTTTTATAAATAATTATCATAATATCTTCTATGACAGAAGTAGATTATTATGAAACAGTTAGACAAAAATTAGTATTGGGACCTCTATTTGCTCCAAAACATAGAAAAATTAAAAAATTGATGAAAGTATTTTGGAATGAAGAAGAAATTAAACTTCTTGCCCACTTCGAGAGTGCTGACAAACATATTTCATTGAAACAATTGGAAGAAAGATCTGGGATACCTAAGGATGAGATTAAGAAAATTTTATCACGATCAGCTCAAAACGGTACAATTTCCAAATCAGGTGCAAAATATTGTCTTGAACCTATAATTCCAGGAATTTTTGAGAAATATTTTATGAGAAGTACAGATACTGAAGAGAATTTGAAAAAAGCAGCTGTACTGTATAGAGACATTATGAAGGAAGTTTTGCCACAAAATTCCCGTGATATGGAATGGAAACTCTTTCGCCCACTCCTCCCCCTCGAAACTAATGAAAAATTAATTGAAATTAATAAAGATTACGATGTTCAAGCACAAACGTTACCCTATGAGACAGTATTAAATCTAATAAGTAAACACGATCAATTTGCTGTTATAACGTGCCAATGTCGTTTAATTGGTGAACTATCTGGAGAACCTTGTGAAGTGGCTCCAGCTGAAATGGGATGTTTAGTTGCAGGACCCGCTGGACAAATGATGGTTAATGTAGGTGTTCGTGGAGCAAGGTTGTTAAATAAGGAGGAAGCTATCGAATTTCTCAAGGAAACTGAAAAGAGAGGGTTAGTACATAATGCCATTTTTGATCAAGGTTTTGAATCAGCCAACTTTTTCTGTAATTGCTGTAGTTGTCATTGTGGGGCGTTATTTCCAGCTAAAATCTTTAATGAAAAAGGTGTATATCCCTCTAATTATTCTCCTGCTTTTGATAAAGAGCTTTGTACAAAGTGTGAAACATGTATGAGAAAATGTCCTAAAGGAGCGATATATCATAAATTTCCAATAGAAGCCGATTCTTCAGATGAACAAATGGTATTAAAAACAGAACTATGTATAGGATGCGGCATATGTGCTGTGAATTGTCCGAATAATGCAATTAAAATGGTAAAAGTACGAGATAATATCCCACCAGATAAACAATTAATAGGAAATAGAACCTTTACAGAAATGTTGCTTTAATAAATCTTTTTTTATCTTTTTCTTATTCTCTAATTCCTAATATTTAAAATAAAATAAAAAAAAGGGAATATGTAAGATTTTAAATAATCGAGAGAAGAAGTTCAGAACATCCTTACTATATATTTTTTATCTTGCAAAATTCCTTATTCTTAAAACTTTTACTAACCTTTTTTACTAATAAATTAATTTATTAATAAAATGATTTTCGGCCGTGTGAGCTCAATCGTGGTCCTTTTTGAGTTATCTTTACATCACTGGCTTGGGGACCCTTTTTTCCCTCTGTGATTTCATATTCGACGATGTCTCCTTCATAAATAATCTTAAATTCCTCACTCTCTCCTTGAATTTCAGAATAGTGAACGAATACATCTGGAGATCCATCATCGGGGGTAATGAACCCATAGCCTTTCTTACTATTAAACCATTTTACAGTTCCTTTTCCCATTGATAAAACCTTGACGCTTTCATAGAAATTAGTACACTTTTAAAAATGTACCAACCAAGATTTTTAAGTATTCCATCGTAATATAGTTTTCTAAAAATGAATTGTAAAAAGTAATAAACTAATGCAATCAAAACAAAAGTCTTAATAGCTTATTCCAAATTCAGATATAAGGTTTATTATTGAGAGTAGAGCATAAACCATTCGAACACTAATGGAAGATTTTCAATTATTCGGTATTCAATATCTTTATGTAAAACCACAATGAAAATTTCCTTAAGTACTCTTACTTTTTGATAAATTAATTCGTCGGTAATTTCCTTTAGATTGTTTTTTTCATCTAAATCGATATAGAAGATTAAATAATCACTCATATTAGCATATTCTGCGCCCCAACAATATTCGATCTCTTCTTGTAGTAGTGAAATGAATTTGGGCAGAGTTTCTTCAAGGGAAATCCATCCATCTATTGCGACATCCTCATCTTTGAATAAAACAAAAAAATTTGCGGTAACTTCTGAGGGTTGAATATTTTGCATTATTTTCTAAAAATCTGGCTTTTCTAACAAAAATCTAGTTTAAATTTTTAGTCATATCTATTTTAGCACACACTTAATAGAAATAAGTTGGTATTATTAAATTATATAAATAAAAAGTTATAACTACAATCTATAAGATACTTAAGCATCTATAAGTATTATTTCAATATTGACTCAAGACAAATCTACTAATTTAAAAAGATGGGTATAAAATCTGCATTTTATAAGATCTGTATAGTGGGCGATTTTGGAGTAGGAAAAAGCACTCTCTTACATCATTATTTAGAGAGGAGGTTTATATCTAATGTCCAATCTACTATAGGATCAAACTTCTTTGTCAAGCATTTAAAAATCCCTAACATTAAAAGTATGGTAACATTGCAAATATGGGATCTAGCTGGTCAAGATCATTTCAAATGGGTTCGACAAGCTTTTTATAAAGGAGCTAAAGGGATTGTGTTTGTTTTTGATTTATCTCGGAAAGAAACATTTGAACATCTAGCTTCTTGGATAGAAGAAGTAGAAAATACCATTAATATTGTCCCTAGAATTTTAGTAGGGAATAAATTGGATTTAATTAACCCTGATGAAAGACCTATTCCTGAACAAGATTGTTTAACCTTCTTCAAACAAAAAATAAAAGCCTGTTCATATGAAGAAACCAGCGCTAAATCAGGTATTGGAGTAGATAAGATCTTCTATAAACTAACACTTGAAATGAATAAAAAATTTAGAAGTTAAAAGTACTTCATTATGATAATCTTGATATTGCGATGTGTGCATAAATGATTAATGAAATTCATGAGAAGTTTAAATCCGATTTATTAAAAATATTCCAGTCTGAAATTCAAGATTATGATTTCGGAATTTATAAAATTTTACACTTTAAAAGAAAACAGATCCAGAATTTAATTAGTAATTTTAAACCTTTAGTTCTTTCTGAAGAACTATCAAAAGATATTCATAATTACTTACTAAAATTTTTTTCTCAGTATTATGAAAAAGGGGATTTATGCTATAAAAAAAGACATAGTGAAAATTATATAACTTATTCTAATGAAAATGAAGTTCTTTTACATTGGGTAAATAAAGACCAACATTATGTGAAATCTATAGACTTTTATAATAAATCTGGAAAAATTATTTCTAAAGACTATTTTATCCATAAAGATTTAAAAGGATTTCTTAAGTCTGAATTAAATGTCTTTATTAGTAATGAAATCTTAGGATTTGAAGTTCTTAAAAAGCTTGAATATGAAGATTTACAAAAATATTTAGAAATGGCTAAATTTGTAGAAGAGATCGCTATAAAAATAATTGATTTCTTAGCTCAAATTGAAAATTTTCAAGTACAACTGTGGAACAAGAGAAATTTTGTATTAGAAACTAATTATGTTATTACCCTTAATAAAGTAAAAGAATACGCAGGAGAGAGTTTTTTAGAAAAAATTCTACATAAAATTTTGAATAATCAAGAACAAATGAAGGAATGGTTCAATTTATTTGAAATCAAGATTAATAACAAGTCTGAATTAACTAAAAGCAAAACAAATAATAATTCCAAATGGGAGCATCTCACTATTGATACAAAATATTTCGATGAGGAATTCAAATGGGAATTAATTACTGCCCTAACACACAGTCATAATCTAGATAATATATTAGATGGAATCTTAATAAAAAGCGAAAATTTTCAAGCATTAAATTTGATTATGAAAAAATGGAGTGAAAAAGTAAATCTAGTTTATATAGATCCTCCATTTAATACGGGTAGAAAAGAATTTCTTTATAAAAATGATTACTTAGACTCTTCCTGGTTAGTGATGATGCTCAACCGTTTAAACCAAGCTAGAGATATATTAAATAAAAATGGGAATATCTTTGTTAGAATCGATAATAGGGGTAATCACTATATAAGATTTTTATTAGATATGGCATTTGGTAAGCCAAATTTCAGAAATGAAATTATCATCAATAAAACTAGAGCGAAAAAACAAATAAAGAAGCCCTTTATTCAACAAACTGAAAGTCTCTTTTTTTATTCTACCAATGATGATTATTACTTCAATCAAATAGAACATAAGAGAAAGGAGCCAAAATGGTATGAACTTTTAGATTTACCTAGATCGAATAAAAACCCCAGAAGTGTTTTAGGGAATAAATACTATCCTCCTAAAAATAGAAGATGGGGGCTGTCTCAACAAAGAATTGACGTTTTTGAACAAAAGGGAAAAGTAAGAATAAACAAAAAAAAAAAGTATGTTGATTGTTTTGGAAATGTTATAAATGAAAAACCTGAATTATATTATGATTTAGAACCCGTAAGAAATGATTGGTTAGATATCCCTGGTTATTCTCAAGTTCATAAATTTTCAACAGAAAACTCTGAAGAATTGCTACAAAGAGTAATTGAAAGTGGATCTAGAGAAAAGGATGTAATCTTAGATTTTTTCTTAGGATCTGGTACAACTTCTGCTACGGCTCATAAAATAAATAGAAGATGGATTGGAATTGAGATGGGTGATCACTTTGAAAGTTTTATTTTACCACGGATGAAATCTGTTTTAAAAGGTGAGAGATCTGGAATTTCAAAAACCATGAATACCACGAAGTGTGGCTTTTTTAAATATCACTATTTGGAACAATTTGAAGATTCTATTGAAAATGTCAAATTTGAACAGTCTGAAAAAGCACTTTTCGAATTTGATGATAAAGGAAGTCAATTAATTTTTATAATCGATAAAGTGGAAGATCCCTTTCAATTTAAATTAAAAATCTCTGAGAATCATAAGTCAAAAGTCGTTAATGTAGATTTAATCGAAACTTTCAATTATTTAATTGGTTTATTAGTTGAAAAGGTTCAGAAAATTAAAAATAATGATAGAAATTATATTGTCATTACAGGGAAAGCCAATAGTGATCAAATAGTCATAGTTTGGCGTGATATTATTGACCTCAATTACGAACAAGATAAAGAATTTATTAAAGAGAATTTAAAAGACAGCAATTATGATATTTTATACGTAAACGGAAGCTGTTCAGTCGAAGGTTATAATCCAATAGAGGTGGAATTGAAAAAGTTAATTTGCGGATGTTGAAGATTAAGTTAAAAAGAAATCAGAAACTATTTGAGACAAAAAATATTCTATAATTAAACTCTATATTGATTGGTTTGATATTTTGGCAATAAATAATTTTTCGTCCCACGATTATCGAACTTGGCCCATATTTTTGCTTTCTTTTATAAGAATGTTTTACATCTCAATTTTTGAAAGAGCTCTGTCAAATTACCTGTATTTAATTATAGGTATTCGAGCCAGTACTTTAGGCTTTATAAGTGCTGCAGGGGCCCTGGCTTATATCATAGCCCCGATTGCAGGGCAGTTTATTACTACAAAATATTTAGGAGTTCGTAACGCTTTAATATTAAACTCAGTTCTCACACCTATTCTAACTGGTGTCCAAATATTATATCCTGAAGCGTGGTTTTTAATAATGATTCGGATTTTAGCAGGATTAAATATGGGTTTATTTTGGCCTAATTGCCTTAATTTATTAAGTCGATGGCAACGAGTAAGTAGTATTGAAAAATCTAAAAAAAATTTTACGTTTTTTAATTTCTCGTGGAATTTTGGATTTATATTCGGGCTCCTTGTAGGTTTTTTATTTGCTTTATCTATTGGTGATTATCTGGCTATGATTATTTCTTGTAGCTTATCATTCTTGTTAATTCCAGCAAGTTTTTTCTTAAAGAAGGATGAGAAATTGGATATTTCGGAAGAAAAGGTAAGATATCAAACAGAAGACCCTCTTTCTCTTTTAGATATTAAAGAAGATTTAGTCATAAATTCACACACACCTATGATAGTTTATCCCGTACTATTTTCCTGGTTAAGTATAATGTTTTTAGCAACTTCAAAATCAATTTTTATGTTTGGATATCCTGTGCTATTGAAGGCTTTTTTTCCTACTGATACGCCTACTTATCCAACCTATCTTGTACAATGTGGAATCCAACTTACCCAGCTGATAGGTTTAACTTGGATAAATTATATGAATATCTATAAAAGAAAAATTGCTTCTTTATTTGGTATTGTAATGGTCATTTTTGTTGCGCTTACAATCATTCTAACTGGGAATATTTGGTATATTTCTATTATAATCGCAACGGTTGGACTTTTCTTAGGATTCATCCATGGCGTTGGGATGAAAATTATGCTTGAATATGGTACAGCAAAAAATTCCTCAAAATATTCAACAATAAATGAGATTTTAGTCGGGGTTGGGTTTGGTTTAACACCTATTATCTCTGGATTTGTCGTTGAAATTCAAATTTATGCAATACACGGATTTGTAATTATCTTTGGGATTTTAGCTTTAATTGGGTTAATATATCTTTCACGAAATATTAAAAGATCACATCCTTTATAGGTTTATTATCTATACTTTTAATAATTATTTACCATGGTGGAAAAAATGTTTTGTCATAATTGTGGTCAAAAATTAGATGACGCAGCTATATATTGCGAACAGTGTGGAGTTAAAGTTGGAAAAGAGGATGCAATTCAAATTTTTAGTGATTCAGATACATTATTCCGCTATCACGAATTAGAATACGAATTAGAGGATATTAAAGAAGAACTCGTGACTTTACCTTCGAAACAAGCATATATAAACCGATTATCTCAATCTAGAGATCAAAAATTAAACCAACTTAAACAAGTTAGCAATGTAATGCGAAAAGAAAAGAAGGAATATGATGATCTGCTTAAAGTAAGTTTCTCTTCAATTAAAGCACGGTTAAGTGGTGATTTAGATCAAAAAAAACTTAAGGAGGAAGCAGAATATTTAGAGGCTCTTGCAAATTTTGAATACATAGAAAAAGAATATCAAAATCTAGATAATGATATTAAGAAATTTCAGAATAATATAGATCATATCCAAGGATTAGAATCCCACATTCCAACAATCGAAAGTGAAATGGAAAAATTACTTGATCAACTAACATCTGGTAAAGCAACTGAGAGACTAAAAAAATTGGAGGGGGAATATGGACGATTACAGAAAGATATTACAAAAGCTCAAGATATTTATAGCAAATATAATGAAGCAGATTTACTTCTGGTTGATGCTGATAATTATTTAACAAGTTCAGTTGATAATCTTAGACACGCAGAAAGACTTGGTACATGGGATATGTTCTTCAGAGGTGGTATTTTTATTGATTCAATGAAACATGGAAATTTGGATGGGGCACGACACGATATTAATCAAGCACAAGCTCTTGTAAGGCGAGCCAAAGATTTAGTTGATGTTATTGATGATATTTATATTGATTTTGAAGCGCCGAACTTGTTTTTCGATATGTTCTTTGATAATTTTTTCTTTGATATGTTTGGCAATACGAAAATTACTCGTACAAGAGAACGAGTCGAAGGAGCTCTACACCAACTATACAAGAGTCGCAATACATTAAGTCAACATAAATTACAATGGGAACAAAAGAGAAATGATTTATTTGGCAAAATAAATAGCATTAGGAAACAAATTCGTGAAGAAAGATTATTACTACTATAGATTTTCTAATTGTACATATTAATAAAACAGTATTGTTGCAAAGTTATAACATTATTTTATCTATATCATCTTTTTTTTCTGAATGTAACCTTCAATTCCTTTAATACAGTTTCCAACAAAATAATATTCTTTTTTTCTAGTATCTTTATCTATTAATCCTATACTTGAAAAATATTTATCTTTTTTTTTGAGTTCTTCTATCACCTGATTAAAGAAATTTGGTTGTCCTCTATTCTCAAATAATCTTTCAATAACTTCTACCCAAATAGTTAGCTGTTCTTGTGCGATTTTCAAATAAAATTCTGCATTTTCTTTTAATCCAAAATGTCCGTAACATATCATGTAATCTGCTAAATTTCTTGCTAATAATTTCTGAATTGAAGCAATTGAAATTTCATAATTAAAAACGGGAGGTGTCGCTGGACGAGTAAAAATATTTCCAGAGATAGAAATATTTACTCCTGCTGCCTCACCTGCAAACAAATAGCGATCAAAAAGGTACGATTGATGATGTGGAGCATGCCCTAAAGTTTCAATTACTTCTATTTTACCATTAGCTACAAATTCCTGATATTTAATTCGATCTTCAGGAACAGGTGTAATTTCTCCATATAATTTTGCTACTTCACCAAGAACTTTTAGACTCCCTTTCCATAATTTTTCAGGATTAACCAAATGTTTGATTCCTCTAGGGTGACAAATAACTTGAGCTTGAGGAAAATATTTTATTAATTCTCCAACCCCTCCCGCATGATCTATGTGAGCGTGGCTTACTAAAATATACTTAAGTTCTGTATTACTTATACCTAAAGTGTCTAATGCTTGTTTCAATGAATCAATCACTGAAGTTGGACCTGGATCAACTAAAAAGCATAAATCCTTATCTTTGTAAACCCAAGAACTTAGTAAACTTGTAAAATCCGTTCCTTTTAGTCCTAAACGGATATCAAAAAGATTGGGAGTAGCATTAATGATACTCATATTAAGAAAAAAAATCTATAAGAATTAAAATTTGATATCTTGATAAAAACTACAAACATTTAAATATACAAGTGCATATATATTTTTACAGTAAAAAAAGTTTTTACCGTAAAAAAAAAGAAATGAACATAATGAAAGAAAAAAGAATACAAATTAATAATAATGAAGTTAAGTCTATCCAGATAATAACATGTCCAACTTGTGGATTTACATTTAGGTTAACGGACGTGAAAACTAGAAATAAGAAGAAATTTTGCCCATTGTGTGGTTGTATGTTATTTGGATTAGATTTCAAAAAAGTTATGTTTACAGATAGAGATATCTATTTTCATAAAGTTAGATAAGGTGATAAATATGGCAAAAAAAGAAGAAAAGAAAAAGAAACCAATTTTTGAGAAAGTTGGAATCATTTTTAGAAATCCCGTGAGAGCTGACATTATGAGGGAACTATCGGAAAGCCCTCAGAGACCTAAAAAACTTGCTGATAATATTGGAATCCAAAAACAAAATATTAATTATCATTTAAATGCTCTGAAAAGAGGTGGATTAGTAAGAACTCACACAGAGGAATTAGATGAAAAGGAAATTCCAAAAGAGAAAGGAACCCGAATTAATGGAGTAGGGGGAGGTGGAAAGTTCAAGGTCAGCTATGGGGT
>JAHQWI010000008.1 GCA_029856085.1 Promethearchaeia archaeon
CACCAGTACATTGGAAATAAATCAAATAATGATAAATGTTCCGACATTAGTAATTTGGGCAGAGAAAGACACCGCTCTAACAGTTCATAATCTTGAAGGTTTGGATGAATTTGTACCAGAATTAGCTATTAATCGCATTCCAGAAGGATCTCATTGGGTTATTAATGAACAGCCTGAGAGGATAAATAAATTAATCAGGGATTTTATATAGAAATGTTGTAAGCCTAGACAAATAAGTCAAACTTATATATTTTTTTAACATATTTAATCTTTAGATAAAAATGTCAATTCAAGAACTAGATGATTTTATAGTTTATGAATTAGAAGATACTGGAATGAGAAAACCGATAGAGAATATTACCACTCAGAGTTTACAATCAATTTTACATGCAAAACAAGTTCTTATTATCGTTAGAAGAGATTTAAAAAAGATCTTTATTTGGAAAGGCTCAGCATCTCCAGTAAAGAAAAGATTTATAAGCTCACGAGTAGCTACTGCCCTTCGGGATGAATTGGAAGAGAATTGCAGAATTATTTCTGTAGATCAAGGTGATGAAGCTCAAGAATTCCTAAATGCATTTGGATTGGAATCAATGCCCGCAACTGAAGTTTTAGAAGATATGCACTATGAAAGAAATATTGAAAAAGAGGGGAATCAATTTCAAGAATCTAAAGTTATAATGCCAACGATGAAGTCTAAACCTAAAATTAAATTAAAAGAAAGTCCTAAATTAGATCTTACTAAAGTGGATAGAAAGAAGATTATTCAATTATTGATAAACATAAATCAAGATGTAAGTAGAATAATTGACATTTTAAAAAATTCTTAAATGATTTCTTCTAAATTCTAAAGCTTAATTATTGGATTTTAATCATAATTTATTAGATATTAATATAAACTTTTTTTATTATTGCTATTCTAATAACCTTATAAGAATTCAATTGAAAGATGAAATGAATTTTGAATTTTCGTATTGAAAAAGATGTTTTAGGGGAATTAGAAGTTCCTACTGATGCTTATTGGGGTATAAACACTCAAAGAGCGATTAAAAACTTTCAAATAAGTGGTAAAAAATTTCCTGAGATTTTTATTAGATCTTTAGCTCAATTGAAGAAAGCATGTTTATTGGCAAATATGGAATTAGGGTTGATTGACAAAAACAATGGTAATGCAATTAATGATGCTTTAAATGAGATTTTAGAAGAAAATAAGTATATAGACCAATTTCCTATTGATATTTTTCAAACGGGGTCTGGAACTCAAACTAATATGAATATGAATGAAGTCTTAGCTAATAGGGCTAATGAGATTTTAGGTTTTCCTATGGGTAGGAAACACCCTATTCATCCTAATGACCATGTAAATAAGGGACAATCCTCTAACGATGTTATTCCTAGTACTATGCATGTATCTGCTTTACATCTGATTGAAAGACTCCTCCCAACGCTAAAAAGACTTGTAGAATCCTTGGAAACTAAAATTAAAGAGTTTAAGGATATTGTAAAAGTAGGGAGGACACATCTACAAGATGCCGTTCCTATACCTTTATCTTTGGAATTCGAAGTATATAAAAAACAAATCGAGACTAACATAGAAAGATTACGAAGCGCTTGTAATGAATTATATTATATTCCAATTGGTGGAACAGCATTAGGTACAGGAATAAACGCCCACGAAGATTTTGCTAAACTTACGGTTGCTCACCTTTCTAAAATTACGAATTTACCTTTTAAGAATAATCCCATAAAAGCGGAAGGAATTGCTTCACATAATACAATTGTTAAAGTTAGCGGTAATTTACGATTGCTTTCTTTATCTCTTTTAAAAATGGCAAACGATATTCGTTGGATGGGTAGTGGCCCTCGAGCAGGATTATCAGAATTAATATTACCAAAAAATGAGCCCGGTTCCTCCATTATGCCCGGAAAAGTAAACCCAACTCAATCTGAAGCTTTAATCCAAGTTTGTCTTCAAGTTTTAGGGAATGATTCTGTAATCTCTTTTGGGGAAGCATATGGTAGCATTTTAGATTTAAATGTGTGTAAGCCTCTTATGATTGTAAATTTACTTGAATCCATTGATATTCTTATTGGTGGAATCAAATCGTTTATTGATCATTGTTTAATAGATTTGGAAGCAAATGAAGAACAAATAAATAATCAACTAGAAGAAATGCTCATGATTGTTACAAATCTAACACCTATAATTGGGTATGATAAATGTTCAGAGATCGCGCAGAGGGCATATAAAGAAGGAAAAACGTGTAAAAAAGTAATTAAAGAGATGGGTCTAAAAATAGATAATTTAGATGAATTATTGGATCCCAGGAAAATGGTTTAATATTTAAGGTGAAATTATGACAACAGAAATTCAAACTATAGAAGATGTACGTAAAATCGCGAGAGACAAATTAAAAGGAATATGTGGAGTCTACAAAGACTGTGATGGAGATCCTGGTAGGCTCTGTCAAGGACAGAGTTATGGTAGAGCTCTTGGTATTGGGGGAATTGGAAGTGGTACTAGTTTTAATAATAATTTCTTAGCACTCAAAAAATATAAATTGAAAATGAAACTAGTAGAAGAAGATTTTACGCCAGACACATCCTACAATTTTTTCGGTAAAATGCTTTCTATGCCTATAATGGCCGCAAGTGTTGCGGGGGTTAACAGTTTTGGGAGTGATTCATTGATCACTGAACAAGAATTTTGTCGCTCTGTGGTTCTAGGCTGTAAAGCAGCAGCAACTCTGGGTTGGAGGGGAGATACATATACCTATTCTCTTGAAAATTCCTATGGTATAAATGCTATTGCGGAAGCAGACGGATTCGGCGTTAAAATTGTAAAACCTAGAGATCAAGAGACAATAATAAAGTTTTTCAAAAAGGCAGAAAAAATAGATTGTGTTGCTGTTGGTGTAGACATAGATGGTTGTGGATCATATGCAATGGCTACTCATAATAAACCAGTATTCAAAAAATCTGTTGAAGATATAAAAGAATTAGTTTCTTCGACAAAACTTCCGATTGTTATAAAAGGAGTAATGTGTGTTGAGGATGCATCTAAAGCTGTGGAAGCTGGAGCATCAGCTATTGTTGTTTCTAATCATGGTGGAAGAGTTTTAGATCATACTCCTGGAACTGCTGATGTTCTGCCTTATATTGTAGCAGAAATAAAGGGTAAGATTAAAATAATAGTGGATGGTGGTATTCGTACGGGTTATGATGTGGTTAAGATGCTTGCACTTGGTGCTGATTCGGTTTTGATCGGTCGAGACATTATTCGAGCTGTTGTGGGTGCCGGAACTAAAGGAGTTAAAATTCACATGGAATATATGCAAAATACACTTCAGAAAGCAATGAAAATGACGAATTGTAAGACGTTAAGCGATGTAGCCTTAGATATTCTATATTAAATTATTAAAATATATACTTAATTAAATCCATTTGATAGTGGTTTCACTAATTAAAACTTTATTTCAGTGGAAAAAATGGAAAAAGGAGAAGTTATAGGGAAAGGGAGGACAGCAGAAGTAATATATTGGGGTGATAACAGAGTTTTAAAACTATTCTACAAAGATTTTCCAAGTAGTATAATAGATTATCAATATAAAGTAGATACTTTGATTGGGAAAATTTTTCCAAATTGTCCTAAAGCTTTCAAAAAAATTGAAGAAAACGGTAGAATTGGTATCCTTTACGAATATATCGAAGGAATAGTCTTAAGGGAATTCATGGGAAAAAAAATCAAAAGTGTAGGTAAAGCTCTTAGAATGTTAGCAGAACTCCACGTTGAGATGCATAAGTACGAAATAAAGGATATCAACTCTCAAAAAAATTCTTTTAAACTAGCAATTCAACAGACGGACTTATTAGACGATGATCAAAAAAAGGAGATCATTAAATATATGGAGAAACTACCTGATGGTAATACTATTTGCCACGGAGATTTTCATCCTGAAAATATCATCGTCTCGGAAAATAAATTGTATGTAATGGATTGGTCTAATGCATATTCAGGTAATCCAAACGGAGATGTTGCCAGAACTTTTTATGTATTAAAATACGGTTTGGCACCTTCTGATGAATATACTATTAAAAAAAGTTTTATACATAGATTTTTTTTCAAAGCAATTAAATCTCTTGTGGCTAAAACATATATCAAACATTATATAAAACTAACCGGTATTTCCCTAAAAGAGATTAAGATATGGGATCTTGCAATATTTGCCGCACGTCTTCGTGAACCAGTGCCTTTAGAATATGAAAATTTATTGAAAATGATCAATAATTCACTTAAACATCATAAATAAATTTTCAAAATTGTATAAAAAAAGGTGAGTAATTTCCCAGAACCCTTGCAAGGTTGTCATCATGTGCCAATCATTTATGCACATAAATCATTCTTAACGGGATTATAAATTATAGATATTTTTCGATGGCTTCTACTATTAATTCTATCGATGGCCTATCTGTTTTTGCCCCAATATATTGCCACACTATGTTTCCTTCTTTATTAATAAGAAATTTTGAAGGGATTGCATGACTTATTTGTAATCCATCGTGTACCGTAGACTTTCTATCTAAGAAAACATTATAGGCTTTACTAATTCTACCGGCGCGATCAGTAATAAACTGTATTTTTAAATTATTTTTGTATTTCATTTTTATTAGTTTATCAGGAAGATCTATTGCGATAGATATTAGTTTGACATTATTTTTTTTTAATATTGACAAGTTTTCATTTAGGTAATTGAGATGTTTTGTACAATGAATTCACCAACTTCCGCGAAATAAATCAAGTAAAACACCTTTATACTTTTTTAGCAATTCAGCTAAATTGATAATATCACCATCTATATCTTCTGTATCAATCATAGATGCTTTAGACCCTATCGGTAATCCCTTATTTGGAGTTGAAATATGCAATTCAGTCATAATTGAAATAATTATTTTTTCAATACTTAAAGGGTTTTTCAATAAATTATAAACGTCTGAGATTAATGTTTTAAAAGCCTAATAATTAAATACCTACTTAATTTACTTAAAGGTAAATTTAAGATTTCAAAAATGAGGGAATATTATATGAATCGCGAATTAAAAAGTTGTGAGACAACAGATTCATTTGTGTGTGAAGATTACAAAGAAGAAGAACCTAAGATGTGTGAACTTGACCAATCTAAGACTTATAAAGGATTAGTTGGAATTTATGTAGATGAAAGTACTATAACCTATATTGATGGACTTAAAGGAGAATTATACTATCGAGGTTATCCTTTACATGATTTAGTTGATAATTCTTCATTTGAAGAGGTTGCATATCTGTTAATATATGGAAAGTTACCTTCGAAATCAGAATTTGAAGCTTTTAATGATGAATTAATTAAGGAACGTAATATACCTGATTCTATTCTTACAATTTTAAAAAGCTATCCAAGAAATACTACTAGAATAGAGTTATTAAGAACTTCAGTTTCCGCATTATCTCTTTATGACCCAGATGATTATGACTTTTCAGAAGAAGCAAATATTAGGAAAGGTATAAGAATAATCACGAAAATTCCAACAGTTTTAGCTTTTTCTCATAGAATTCAGGGTAATCTACCTTTAATAGGACCTTCAGAAGACCTCTCTCATGCATGTAATTATTATTATATGATGACAGGAGAGGTTCCCAATAATGAATTTACTCGCTATTTTGATAAAATATTAATTTGTCATATGGATCACTCGATCAACAGTAGCACTTTTTCCTGTAGGGTTACTGTCTCAACTTTATCAGATATGTATAGTGGTATAACAAGTGCCATTGGAACACTTCGAGGACCTCTTCATGGGGGTGCCAATGAAAGAGTAATAAACTCAATGTTAGGAGAAGTAAAGAAAAAGAAAAATGTAATCCCTTGGGCAAAATCTAAGTTGGAAAACAAAGAAAAGATAATGGGTTTTGGGCACCGAGTTTATAAAACATGGGATCCCCGTGCAAAAATTTTGCGTGAAATATCTAGGGTATTATGGAATAATCCTGAAGTCGTAGAGAAAATTCCAGATTTACAACATGAACTACATAAAGGTGATATCGATAATATTTTTGAAATGACAGAAATACTTACAGATTTTATGATCAAAACCAAAAATATTTATCCAAACGTCGATTTATATTCTGCTGGTACCTTACATGCATTAGGAATACCTACAGCATTATTTACACCTTTGTTCGCTGCTTCTAGAAGTGCTGGATGGGTTGCTCATGCCATAGAACAACTTTCCGATAATAAATTGATCAGACCACGACTCCGATATGTTGGGGACCTAGATAAGAATTATATTAGTATTGAGAAGAGAAAATAGATAATTGATAAGGTAAAAAGAATGGATGAAGCAGAAATTAAATTAAAAGTTAAAGAAATAATCAAATCAAAATTAGGAAATATTTCAATTTTTAATATTCAAAGATTAAAAGATTTAGATTTAGGAGATCCAAACAAATTACCCTATTCTCATAGGATTTTACTTGAAAATTTTTTAAGAAATTTAGATGGTAAGCGAGTTAAAGTAGATCACTTGCTTTCGCTTTGCCAATGGGATTGTAAAAGCAAAATCATGAGTGAGGTTCCCTTTATTCCCTCGAGAGTTCTCCTCCAGGATTTTACCGGAGTTCCTGCAGTAGTAGATTTAGCAGCTTTAAGATCAGCCATAAAAAGAGCAGGCGGGGATCCATCTAAAATTAACCCATTAATTCCCGTAGATTTAGTTATTGATCACTCTATACAAGTTGACTATTATGGGACTAAGGACGCTATAAAATTAAATGAAGAAAAAGAAATGGAGCGCAATCGTGAACGATATACACTACTAAAATGGGCGCAAGAAGTATTCCATAACTTTAGAGTAGTACCAATGAGCCGAGGGATTTGTCATCAAATTAATTTAGAATATCTGGCTTCAGTGATTCAAGTGAGAGAAGAGAATGGCGAATTAATAGGATTTCCTGACACTTTGGTTGGAACTGATTCTCATACTACAATGATAAATGGTTTATCCGTCCTAGGATGGGGTGTAGGGGGAATAGAAGCCGAAGCCGTAATTTTAGGTCAACCTTATTATATGAATATACCAAAAGTTGTGGGAGCAAAACTAATAGGGGAAATTAAAGAAGGAATAACTGCAACTGATATTGTTTTAAATATCACTCAAATTCTTAGAAATCATGGTGTTGTAGGAAAATTCGTAGAATTTTATGGTCCTAGCTTAAAAAAACTTTGTCTTGCTGATCGAGCAACTATAGCAAATATGTCTCCAGAATATGGTGCAACAATGGGATTTTTCCCTATTACTGAAGAAACACTGAAATATTTGATAGATAGTGGAAGAAAAAAAGAACATGTAGATTTTGTAGAACAATACGCAAAAAAAGTAGGACTTTTCTATACAGAAAATACCCCTATACCAGATTATAGTGAAAATTTGGAAATAAATTTAAGTGATATTAATCCAAGTCTAGCGGGTCCAAAACGACCTCAAGATCGAATTCCCTTAAAGGAGATGAAACGTGCTTTTATTAATGATATGAAAAAAGTATTTGATAAAAAAGAAGATTTTGAGAAAATTTCTAATGGAAAGGATTTAAATCATGGTTCCGTTGTTATAGCTGCAATTACTTCTTGTACTAATACATCGAATCCATCTGTCATGATTGGGGCTGGACTTTTAGCAAGAAATGCTCTTGAAAAAGGCTTAAAAATCAAAAGTTTTGTAAAAACAAGCTTTGCCCCTGGATCTCGAGTGGTTATTGATTACTTAAATGATGCAGGATTAATGCCATATTTAGAAGAATTGGGCTTTAATTTGGTAGGTTATGGTTGTACTACTTGTATTGGAAATAGTGGTCCTTTGAAAGATGAATTTGTAAAACAAATTAATGAAGAAGATTTGGTCGCAGCAGCAGTTCTTAGTGGGAACAGAAATTTCGAAGGGAGAATAAGTCCTCATGTAAAGGCAAATTACCTAGCATCTCCACCATTAGTCGTAGCATTAGCTTTAGCGGGAACTGTAGCAATAAATATGGAAGATGAGCCAATAGGAATTGACTCAAATGGGGGTCCCGTTTATTTAAAAGATGTGTGGCCAAGTTCAGAAGAAATCTCAGAATTGAGAGATAAATTTGTTACAGCAAAACTATTTAATAAAGAATATGATAATATTTTTAAAGGATGGGATTTGTGGAATGATCTCAAACCCCCAAAAGATGAAATTTATCAGTGGGAAGAGGATTCTACTTATATTAGAGAACCTCCTTTTTTCATCGATTTTCCCATAGAAGAACCACCCTTAGAAGATATTAAGGATGCAAAGGTATTAGCATTATTAGGTGTGAGTGTTACTACAGATCATATCTCACCCGCAGGAGCAATTCCTGAAGATATGCCTGCAGGAAGATATCTTCTTTCAAAGGATATAAAAGTAGAAGATTTTAATTCATTTGGTTCAAGACGAGGAAATCATGAGGTTATGATGCGAGGTACATTTGGAAACATTCGAATAAGAAATGTATTAGTTGAAAAGGAAGGAGGATGGACTAGAAATTTCCTTTCTCAAGAAATAGTTCCTATCTATGATGCTGCTATAGATTATATTTCAAAAGAAATACCTTTAGTTGTTATAGCTGGGATAGATTATGGGATGGGAAGTTCCCGAGATTGGGCTGCTAAAGGTACTCAACTCCTTGGGGTTAAAGCAGTAATAGCTGAATCTTTTGAACGAATCCATAGGAGCAATCTGGTAGGGATGGGTGTACTACCCTTGCAATTCAAACAAGGCGAGAATCCTAAAATATTGGGTTTAGATGGTACTGAAATTTATGATATAGTTGGAATTAAGGATATTGAGCCTTTTTCTGAAGTTGAGATAACAGCTAAAAAAGATAACCATGAAGAGGTAAAATTCAATGCAAAGGTAAGATTGGATAGTCTGGTTGACATTCAATATTACCGAAATGGTGGAATACTACATACAGTTTTAAGAAATATGCTAAAAAAATAATATCCCCTATTTTTTATTATTTTTTTAATAGCTAACAAATATAAAAAGAGAATTGCGGCTAATTTAATAGTTGTTTAAAATGTCCAATTATTCTTAATTTGTTTTGAAAACGGTTTAAATCACAAATTATTCCATTTAAACCACTTCCATCGTGATATAACGGTTTAGTAAACCTTATTTTTACTATTCCAGAATCCCCTGGCTTTAATTTATCTCCCTCAATTATTTTTAAGGGTGTGCTTTTAATTTCGGCTATACCATGATATTCTGTTAAATCCCCAGGGATGATAACTCCACCTTTAGGTTTATAGAATTGGTTTAAGTAAACTTTAGCTGTTACTTCTTCCTCTCCTTTAAAGATGCCTTGAGATGTAATTATGTTATCTCTACTAATTTCATCTGAAGAAACATTACCTTTTAATGCTAATCCAACTCTATCTCCTTCATAAGCTTCTTTAAAATTTCTATCATGCTTTTGGATGCTTCTGATAATAATTTTTTTTACTGCTCCGTGATTCCCTGTTAATTCTAGCATTTGATTTGAATGTATAGTCCCTTTTCCAACGATTCCTAAGATAACCGTGCCAATTCCTTTAACTGAAAATGCATGATCAATTAACACTTTAGTGTAAGATGAAGTTTCTAAATCATTTGTAGAGATTTCGGAACCAAGCTCTACAATTTTCTTCTTTAATGAGTTATAATCTTCTTTCTGTCTTATTTCAACAACTTTTATTCCTTGAAGTGTGGTATTACTTAATATAATATTAATCTTTTTCTTAATATCTTTTAACTTCCATTCTGTTTTAGGAGTTATCCCAGAAAGCACAATTAATGATTTTGTATTGGACATCTCGTGGAATAAATCCATTCCTACTAACATCTCTCCTATGGATGCATTTAAACCACCCTCTATGTCAATTATTAAAATATGGATATTGGTTAGTATTAGTGTTTGTAAGAATGGTTTAAGTTTTTCGGGATAGTCGATTGGAGTTAAAGCGGTAAATACGTGTCCCAATTGAGAATCTAATCTATTATAGAATTGTATGTCTGAATTTGATCCTGGGGCACCCAAAGCCTGTCCTAACAGTTTTCTATGTTCGAAATTATCCCCAAAAATTCCCACTAAAAACGTACGTTCTTTTCCTTCACTCATTTAATAATTTTAACTAATTGCTGAACAAAAGTTTTACGTTTTCAAATTATAAATGGCTGCTAATAGAAAAAGATATCTAGGTTAAATTAAAAAAAATAAAAAGATTAAGGTTTACCTTTTTGATTTTTCATAGCAAGTCCCATTTTTCGCCAAGATTGTCTTCCAAGCTCCCACATCTTTCCTTGAGTGTTTTCCCCCTTTAGTTCACGACCAATCCATTTCTGCCCAACAGGAATTTTTTTTCCCATTCCGACAAAAGAAGTAGCACCCACCATCGCATCATCTTCAACGGTTACTGTAATCATAAGTATTGATTTTATGCCCACAACAGTGTTATTTTTGACAGTGGCACCATGTACAATAGCATTAAAGCCAATAAGATTATTATCGCCAATTTTGGTAGTAAATCCTTCTGCGGTATTTATAATACAAGCGTCTTGAAAAACATTTTTTGCTCCAATTTCTACTTTAGCAAAATCTCCCCGTATAATCACTCCTTGATAAACAACATTTTCTGCACCCATAGTAACATCACCTATAATCCAGGCAGATTCAGAAATCCAGCATGAGGGATCGATATTTGGAGATTTAACCTCCCCATTAACTTCAATTGAAATTACTGGCATTTTTAATAACTTTAAATCTATTATTATTTTTAATATCTTTAAAATTCTATTTTATAAAAAGTTAAAGCTAGTTCTATGCGTTATTAGTTTGGTCTTTCTATTTGTAAATGTTTAAATGTATATTTTTAAACTATTTTATTACAAAGTACTTTGTTGAGTTTTTTATGTCTGAAACAGGGTTAAAAATATTTAAACTCAATTTTGATGGGTCTTTCGATGAGATTTCTTATGAAAATATAAAAGATGTTTTTATAATTGTAAACATCTTAGCTATTTATGTGTCCCAAAAGAAAACAATGTATATCTGGATAGGACGCAATGCAACTCAAGCTTTAAAAAATCATATTTCAAATATCCGAGTGTTAGTGAAAGAAGAATTTCCTGATTTTCGTATTATTCGTAATTTTACATTTGAAATGAGGGATGAGCCATTTGAATTTTTTAAGAATTTAAATATATCTAAAGAAGAACTGTATAAAATCATTGATTATCAAGAAAAGGTGATGTTGCCTACCTTAAAGAAAATAGATACATTAAAAACTAAATTGGAAAGCCTTATTGATACAGAAGACTATGCCAATGCTATTAAAACATCAGAAGAGATCATTGTGTTAGCAAATCAAATCGATGATAATGCAGTTATAACAGAGCAAAAAAGATTAATAACTGAAATTAAGTCAAAAAATGAAGATAAGCAAATAATCGATGAGATTTCAGAAAAAGCATCCACCGTTGATAAAGAATTTTCTAAATTAATTGAAGCAAAAGAGTTTTTAAAAGCACATCAATTGGTAGAAGAATTTGAAAAGAGTTTCAGTACTACATACGATTTATCTCTAATACCTATAGTTAAGGATTTATTATCAAGAGAAAAGAAAATATGGAAAAGAGAACAAGACCGATTAATAAAAGCACTAAATAAGTTAGAGAACGACCTTTTTCTAGCATTGAGGAATCTCGAAATCGAAACAGCACTCAACTTAATGGAAAGAGGGAAAGGACTTTTTGTGAATCTCATTAATGACGAAGTTAAATCGAAATGGAAGGGATTTGAT
>JAHQWI010000009.1 GCA_029856085.1 Promethearchaeia archaeon
CTATTATTTCTGCTCCAGTATCTTCGGCTTCTTCAATCCGAGTTACTGCTGTCTTAATGGCAAACTCTGGAAATGCTGATTTTACACCACCCCCAGCACCGCAACAATATGAAAATTCTTTGTTCCTTTCCATTTCAACAAATTTTAGCCCCGGTATTTTCCTTAACACATCTCTTGGAACTTCATAAATTCCATTTGTTCCACATCTTTTAGGTTTTTCAGGTATGTTAATGGATATTAAAGGCATTAATTCTAAAACATCCCCATCCCATCCATCATATTGTTCCGAATTACGCCCTAAATGACAAGGATCGTGATAAGTCACGGTATAAGGAACTTGGTTATTTAATTTTAATTTAGAACTTGAAATTAATTCGTTACATAATTCAGTAGTGTGAAATACTTTAAAATTATAATCCCTTTCTAAAGGATAATCTACTTTAAAGGTATTGTAGCAACCCGCACAACTAAAAACAACAGTTTCAATTCCTTCCTTCTCAATAATATCAATGTTCTTGTTTAATTGTCCTATAAATGAATCTTTATCTCCAGTTCTTAGAACAGGACTTCCACAGCAAAATTCATTACCATCAAGAATTTTAAATGAATAATTAGCAGCATTCAATACACGAGCAGTCGCAATTGCTATTTCTTTTCTCCTGTAAGAAGAAGTGCATCCTACAAAATATAGTGTCTTTGCATTAGGATCAATCTTTATATCTTTTGGGAGCCAATCTATTCTTTTTTCATGAGGTTCATTATATGGATTATGATTATTCTTCACAGCTTCAATATATTGTTGCTGTTTTGGCATTGGTCCATAGCCCAAAGAAACTAGCTTTTCTCTTAGCTTGATTATAATTTCAAGTGGTTCTAAAGTGTTTAAAAACTTACAAGATACAGCACAACCCCCACATTCGGTACATTTATATACTATATCCCGTAATTCTTCGGAAGGTTGGATTCTTCCCATTTCTAAAGCAAGGGCTAAAATAATACGTCCACCTCCACTATATACATGATAATTAAATAGATCTATAGATGGACAAATAGTAGCGTATTTTTGACTTTTAATTTGTAGTTGCGGAATCCACTTACATATTGAGCAGCGGAGACAGCGTTTTATCATTTCCTGATATTCTTGTTCTTTCACTGAGGTAGAAACTCCCCTAATATTTCTCAGGTATCAATAATTTTAAATGGTAAATGACTCAATTTTAATGAAATAATGTAATTGTTAATTGAATAAAATAGTATCTATTAACCATTTCAAGTATGATTGTTAAATAATTGCTAGTTCAAAATGAGATTGAGATTAATTTCAAGAAATCTATTCAATTTCTAATAATTGCTCCCAATATTCTTTTACATTCCACCCCTTATCTACCTTTATTTTAGATGCGATTTTGCTAAGAACATCTCTAATCATTTTCGATTGTAAATAATGAGAATTGGGGGTAATTGCACAAAGCATAAATGTTCCCGCTTCGTCTTGCGAATTATTTTCCATTTTATCCACTAATGCATAAGCATCTACTAAATCTCTTACCACTCTGAGTGTAAATTGGCTTGATTCTGACAGTTCTTCGAATTTATACATTTTTATTAGTGTAGAATATAATTGAGAAGTGAGATCTTTGAGATTAAGTGAAGGAATTTCGTTTTTGGGGTAATAATCCTTTAATACTGGCTCAGATTCGTTATTCCAAGTCATATAGAAAATATAAAAGAAATCAGCTCTCCTATGTTTCTTTAGAGATGGTTCTTCAAATTTCAATATTTCTTTTAATTCCTCTTCTAAAATCTTGGAATCATTACTAATTTTAATGTGTTTTTTTATCGTTTTTTTGATTCTTTTCAATAATTCTTTAACTTTAAATGGTTTGGTGATGTAATCATCTGCTCCAAGCATTTTACCGAATCTTACGTTATCAGGTTCAGCTTTACCTGATAAAAAGAAGAAGGGAATCCTTGACCATTCAGAATTTTCTGCTACCTTCATGTAGAAGTCATAACCATCCATTTCTGGCATTAATATATCACTTATTATAAGATCTGGTAGAAATTCAATATTCGAGAGAATTTCTAATCCTTTTTTCCCATTGAAAGCAGAAATTAATTTAAAATCATTCATTTCCATGAATATTTTTAAATTTTGGACAAGTGCATCATCATCTTCGACTAAAAAGAGTGTAGGTTCCATAATTAATAACTCTGTTACTTAAAATTGCAATATTAAGACTCCTCTATAATAAAAGATTAAATATTTAACATTTATGAAAATGAAAATCTTTTAAATACTAATGGTTTAAATTTGGATCAAATCTCCAAATTAATCGTCAAAACATAAAACTCCGGGATTTAATATATTATTAGGGTCAAATATCTTTTTTACCTTTTTTAAAGCTATTTGCGTTGAATCCATATGTCTTTTAAACACTTCTTTTGCCCATAAACCGTAGGGTCTATTAAAAAAAGCACCTTCATCCATGAGTTTAATACTTAAGTCCATATATTTTTTATTTACTCTTTCTAATGCCTCTTCATCTTTATGATCGTAGTAAATGTCAAATTCACAATGATAAGACGTTCCTTGATTGATAGCTTGGATATAAACACCAAGATCTTCAGACACTTCGTTTTCTACTAAAGTGATAAATTCTGAAATCTTTTCAAAATTAGTAATAAAGAAAATATCTTGAAAGCTTCCTTTTAATCTTTCTCTCCATGGATAAGAAGTTGAGCTATTTAAAGCATGAATAATCTCACTTTCGCTTATAACACTTTCTCTTTTCAAATGATCAAGTTTGAGATCGCTCAAAATTTCACTTAGATCTCCCTCTTGGTATGCGATTTTGTCGTTTGCTAAGTTACCACGACCTGCCAAAACAAAGATTAAATTCCACTTAGCAAAAGAATTACTTAATTCTTTTATTTCCTCAGGTAATTGTTTAACCAAACAGGCTAAATTAATATTATTCAAAATTAACAATTCATTACCTAACCGAAATTTTAACAATTGATGTTGAAGATTCAATAGATCTTGAATATTTTCTGCTTGAAAATGGATAACTTTTTGAACTGTAGGCATTAACTCTAACTTAAGAGTAGCCCATGTTACTATTCCCAAGCTTCCTTGAGCTCCTTGTATTAATCTAAAGGGACTAAATTGAGTTGGCCCCATTGGATTTGTTTGTGCTTGACCGGATTTTTTTTGTTGCTTTATTGTTCCAGGACCAGCCGCAGTGCCAGTTCTAAAAAGATCTCCTGTTCCAAAAATCACTTCAGTGCATAATAAAGGATCAGAACTATCCCATTGATAACGAGGGGTTGTCGTTGGTACTCTTTCAAGCGCTGTCGTAAGAACAGATTTACTATCTCTAGGATGAAGAGGTTGTAATATCTTTAAACCTTTTTTTTCAAGGATTGGAGTTAATTGACCAAATACAACTCCAGGTTCAACCATAATGACTCTATTTTTTCTATCAATATTTAAGATTGTGTTCATTTTAGAAAGATCAACAATAATAGAATTGTCTTGTAGTGGAATTGTATCCCCATGATAACGTATAGGTGAACTTGAACTTATTGGAATTACTGAAAATCCAAGCGAATTTGCTAATTTTAAGATTTTTTCAATTTGTTTGACTTTATTTAGCCACACAACATATTTTGGTATTTTCCCTTTAACAAAACTTAAATCTGTAGAATAACTTTCTAATACTTCAGGATTAGTTGAGATTGATTTCGAACCACAGATTTTAACTAGGTTTTGGTATATCTGTTCTTCACTCATAATTAATTTACTCTAATTGAAACCCTTTGCTTCGTAAAATATTTCCATCTATTAAGATATTTTCATAAAAAATTTTATATAATTGAAACGTACTATTTAACAATTATATTTTCCAAAAATAAATTAATAAAATGAAATTCAAATGAATACATACGATTTAATTATAGTTGGTGCTGGACCTGGAGGGTCTGTTGCTGCAAAAATCGCAGCAGAAAAAGGTTTGAAAACAGTTTTTTTTGAGCGTGGTCGTAAGCCAGGTGAAAAAAATTCTTCGGGGTGCGGATTAGGACCAAGAATGTTCAGAGATTTTCCTGAAATGATGAAAAAATTAACACCAGAAAAATGTCATTCTATGAGAGCAGGAGTTGCTGCTCGAAACTATTTTGTAAATAAAGATGACATCGTTGCAGGATATATCATGGCCCGTCCAACTGAATCTGTCTCATATGAGCCAGCAAAAAGTTGGATTACGATGAACGTGTATCGTAGTGAATTTGACCCTTGGATTGCTGAGTTTGCAACTGATGCTGGAGCTGAATTAAAAACTTCTACTTTAATTATAGATCTATTAAAAGAAAATGGAAAAGTATCTGGTGTCATCGATGATAAAGGTGAGAAGTATAAAGCTCCAATAGTTATTGGCGCAGATGGTGCCGTCTCAACTGTTGCACAGAAATCAGGATTAAGATCTAAATGGTCTCAAAATCAAGTAACACTTACTCTTCAATATGATTTTCAGGCGCCTTCAGAAAAAATTGATGATATTATGGGGGATGAAACACTTGCGGTCTGGTGGGGTTCAAACTTTCCAGCTTCTTATCAAGTTTTTTTTAACGATGGATTTCACCAAGGTTTGGGCAATTGGATGACGTGGTGGGATAAAACTCCATTGTTTTACTTGAATAGGGTTGTGAATTTAAAATACTACCAAAGATTGTTAAAAATCCTTGATGCTAAACCACGTGAGCTTCAGGCACATTTACTTCCTTGGTTAGATTATCCTTATAATACTTATACTGATGGAATTATTTTGATTGGTGATGCTGGTGGCTTTCCTTGTCCACTCGAAGCAGAAGGCATATATCCTGCTATGGTGACAGGTAAAATTGCGGCAGAAGTAGCAGCTGAAGCAGTATCATCTGGAGATTTTTCTAAAGAATCGTTAAAAAAGTTTGACGAAGGATGGAAAAAAACAAGTATAGGAGAAGAATTTGAGGCAGGGGCTGAGTTATGGAATATTTGGAAAGCGTTACCTTTTAGCCCAAAGGAAACAATGTCATGGTTTGTACCAATGATTATGGAAATTCTTGGGGGAATATTCGATTGGTCCCAACCGCATGGTAAGCGAGTTAGACAAATAATAAGCCATGTGAAATCATATATGCCAAAAGCAACACCCTTTATAATGAAAAATGTATTTCCTTTAGTTGCCAAGATTTTTGAAGATGACTTAGATAAAATTATGGATCCAAAGAAAATTATGAAGGTTCTACCCAAACTTCTCGATATGCTTCCTCAAAAAAAGAAAAGAAGAGGTAGTCAAGAAAAATGAAAATTGAACTTGAAGGTCTAACTAAAAGAATTCCTGGAACTGGAGAGTTTATTTCAATTAATAGTCTAAAATGTAATAATTGTGATCGTTGCTTATTTGTTTGTGTGATGAATTTATGGCGAAAGAAAGAGGGAAAAATATATCTTGCTGAGGATTATCAATCAAAATGCTTGGAATGTGCTGCTTGTTTTCAAGTATGTGATGCTGGTGCGATAATGTTTAAATATCCTGCGGGGGGCACTGGTATTGTAATTGAAAAAGGATAAAACTTGGAAATTCTTTATATTTTAATTTTTAACTTATTTTTCAATTCTTTATATCTCGAGCGAAGTGTAACTTCTGTCACCCCAATCGAATTAACAATTTGTTGTTGAGTGAGTTCTAAATCCTTAATCCTACATGCTAAATAGATTGCTCCAGCACATAATCCTTTTGGATCTTTGCCACTGATTGAAAAATTAGAGATATAAGTTGTTAAAATTTTTTTAGTCAAGGCTTCAATTTCCGAATCTAATTCTAAATCTGAGACATATCGTGGAATAAGTGCTACTGGATCGGTAGATTGGGTTTTAAAGTTCAATTCTCGTATTAATATACTAATGCTCCTTCTTACATCCTTTGCCGTAACTGAGGCTTCTTCTAAAATTTCTTGAAGGGTTCTAGGGATATCTTTTTTTCTACATGCTAAATATAAACACGCAGCAACCATAGCATTTATAGATCTCCCTCGAAGTAATTTTCTCTTAAATGCTTCAATATATAATCGCATACCTTCTTCTTTGACATGATTAGGTAAATTTAGATTACTGCTTATTCTTTTTAATTCAGTAGTCGCAATTAATAAATTCCGCTTTTGCCAAGTTATTCGTGTGTTCCACTTTGCAGCTCTTTTTAAATCAGGATTATTTATTTTTTGTTTGTCTATTACTGTGCTTAAACCCATATCAGGCAATAAAATTGAAATTGGAGCTCCTGTCTGCTCTCGGCTATTTTTTTCTTGATTAGTATAAGCTCTTTTCCCACTGCGAGAGTGATCAACTAATCGTTCATTAATTATTAAACCACATTGTCCACATACAGTTTCTCCTTTTTCCTCAATGAGGATAATTGAGCCCCCACATTCAGGGCATAAATTTGATTGTTTACTTATATTTGCTATCATTCCTACAATTCTACCTCCTTAATATTCATCTTTTTTACATCCCTATAGTTTGTAATTTTAATAATAACTCTTTTTGGCTCCCGTTTAGTTTTTTTGGAACCTTTATTTTAATTTTAACTAATAAATTACCTCTTTGTTCTGAATTAATTTTATAAAATCCTTGATTTTTTAACCTTAATAATGATGAGTCATTAGTTCCTGGAGGAATTGATACATTCAAAGTTTTTTCAATCCCCTGAACTTGAATCTTTCCACCAAGTGCAGCAGTAGTAAAGGAAACTTCTTGTTCAACATAAATATCATCTCCTCTTCTTTCAAAATTTGGATGCTTTTTAATATGGATTGCTATATATAGATCACCAGAGCTTCCTCCATTTTCCCCTGGCATTCCTTTTCCTTTTAGACGTAATTTTTGATCATCTTTAATTCCTTTCGGAATATTTATACTTAAATTTTGAGTTTGTCCAGATACAGGATTTTTATATTGAACTTTTTTCTTTCCTCCATGAAAGGCATCTATAAAATCAATTTCCATATCATATCTTAAATCATCTCCCTCCCGTGGGAAGTTATTATAAGATGATGACCTTGCTCTTGAACTTCCTCCTCCTCCTCTATTAAAAACATCAAAAATATCTCCTAAATCATTAAAAAAGTCAGATCCTCCATTACCACCTCTCGAATTCCTATCATTCCCAAAAATCTCACTAAAATCGAAACCACCAGGTGAACCTGATGTAGAATAATAATATGTTGTTCCATCTGGGCTTCGATAAGTTTGTCCACCGCCAGTGCCACCAAATCCTCCAGGAGCTCCTCTTCCTTGTTGGTAAGATGATGGATCTCCTTCTACAACACCAAACTTGTCATACATCTCTCGTTTCTTATCATCACTCAAAATACTATTAGCTTCATTGATTTCTTTAAATTTTTCTCCTGATTTAGCCTCATCGGGATTAACGTCTGGATGATACTTCCGCGCCATTTTGCGAAATGCTCTTTTAATTTCTTCTTTTGAAGCATTTTTTGTTATTCCTAATATTTTATAATAATCCTTAGCCATCTTTTAATCCCTTTTTTAATATTATTTTTAAAAATTATAATTAAATTAAATAAAAAAAATAAATAAAAAAAAATCGAACTTATTCATACTCAGCATCTACTACGTCATCTTGACCTGTTGCTCTTCTGAATTGCTCTGCTTCAATCTCGTCTTGTGATCGACCAGGCATATCACCCATGCCACCAGGTGGGGCTCCTTGAGCTGCACCTTGTTGCTGTCCATACATTCTCGCTGAAACTTCGTGTAATGAATTCTGTAAGGCTTCACTTGAACTCTTAATCCTTCCTACATCTTCAGATTCCATAGCACTTCTTAATTCAGATATTTTACCTAGTATCATTGATTTCAAGTCTCCAATAACAGTTTCATTCTCATTCAATAATTTCTCAGTTTGATAAATTAGTGCTTCTCCTTGATTCTTTGCTTCTGTTAGCTCTCTAAACTTCCTATCCTCTTCAGCATTCCTCTCAGCTTCCCGAACTTTTTGCTCAATTTCATCATCAGGCATTTTAGTTGAGGCAGTAATTGTTATTGATTGACTCTTTCCAGTACCTTTATCCATCGCTGAAACGTTTAAAATTCCATTTTGATCGATATCAAATGTTACTTCTATCTGTGGCATACCTCTGGGTGCAGGTGGAATCCCTGTCAGATGGAATGTACCTAATGTAATGTTATCCCCGGCTCGTGGTCTTTCGCCTTGTAATACATGAATTTCGACTGCTGGTTGATTATCTGCTGCTGTTGAGAATATCTGAGTCTTATTTGTGGGAATTGTTGTGTTTCTCTCAATTAGTTTAGTGAAAACTGAGCCTAATGTTTCAACTCCTAATGATAATGGAGTCACATCAAGCAATAGTAAATCTTCAACTTCACCAGTTAACACACCACCTTGAACTGAGGCTCCCATAGCAACACATTCCATTGGATCAATACTACGCTCTGGAGTTTTACCTAATAAATCTTCGAATTTCTTCTGGATTATTGGCATTCTAGTTGGTCCACCTACTAAAATAATTTTATCAATTTCACCTCTCGCAATCCCTGCATCTCTCAAAGCCTTTAAAATTGGTGCGTCTAATCTCTTTGTAACTGGATCAATTAATTGTTCTAGTTTAGCTCTTGTAAGCTTCATGTTAAGGTGTTTTGGACCCTCAGTTGTAGCAGTTATATAAGGTAAATTAATATCCGTTGTAACCGAAGTTGATAATTCTATCTTAGCCTTTTCAGCTGCTTCCCGAACTCTTTGTAATGCCATTGAATCACTTCTTAAATCAACCCCTTCATCTTTCTGAAATTCATTCACTAAGTAATCTACTAAGATTTTATCCATGTCAGTACCGCCTAATTGTGTATCTCCTGCCGTCGAAATCACTTCAAATACTTGATTATCCATCTCCATGATTGTGACATCAAAAGTACCACCGCCTAAATCCAATACAGCAATTTTTAAGCTTGCATTTTTCTTGTCCAAGCCAAAAGCCACTGCTGCGGCTGTTGGTTCATTAATTAAACGCTTCACATTTAATCCCGCAATCCTTCCCGCATCCTTAGTAGCTTGTCTTTGGTTATCGTTAAAGTAAGCGGGAACTGTGATTATCGCTTCAGTAACCTCTTCTCCTAAATATGCACTTGCGTCTTCTTTAATTTTCCTAAGAATCATAGCTGAAATCTCCTGGGGTGTATAGTCTTTACCATCTATCTTTACCGTATAACTTGTACCCATCTTACGTTTTATTGCTGTAATCGTGCGATCTGGATTTGAAATTGCTTGTCTTCTCGCTGGTTCTCCTATAAGTCTCTGTCCATCCTTTGTAAATGCAACTACAGATGGAAATGCCTTACCTCCTAAGGTTAGACCTTCAGCACTCGGAATTATTGTAGGCTTTCCACCTATCAATACCGCTGCTGCTGAGTTTGAAGTTCCTAAGTCAATTCCTATTATTTTTCCCATATTTCATCACTCCTATTTTTTTAAATTTTAATTTGGTTATCTTGAATTATTTCTATTTTTTCGTTTAAATTTTGTAATTTTGATTTTTTTGAAATTTTGACCTTCGCAGGCCTTAAAACTTTACTATTTAGAAAATAACCCTTATCCAATACATCTATTATCGTATTATCAGGGAGATCATCTCGTCCCTCCTCAAGCATCATAGCCTCATGCTTATAGGGATCAAATTTCTGACCCTCGGATTCCATCGGTCGAACCCCTTCCTCTTCCATGACCTTCTCGAAATTTTTAACTATTATTTCAAATCCCTTTGTTATACCATCAGCACCTTCAAGCATCTTCAATTGATTCAATGCCCGTATTAAATCATCATAATGATTTACTAACTTCTTCAAAAATCCCTCTAAAATATATTGCTTGTAATTTGAATTTTCACGTTCTTGACGCTTCTTATAATTCTCAAAATCAGCTCGCACCTGTAATAGTGATCGCAGAAATTTCTCCTTCTCCGCCTCTAATTCCTTAAATTTTCTCGCATCATCCTTCATGTCGTCGAGTTCTTTCATCAGTTGATCGTTCCACGTTTTTACTTTCTTATGTTCCTCTACCAACGCCTCGTACTTTTCTACCTTCGCTTTAAGTGCTTGATATTCTTTGTTTGTGATTGTGATGTTTTCTGATGATCTCTTACGACCGTTAGATCCACGTTCATTAATAAACGTGTCAAAAAAATCCTCAAACATCATAGGTCTTGAATCTCCCTTTTCTCTTCTTGACATATACATCATTTTTTTTTAGTTATCAAATATTTTTTTGGTTGTCGTCAACATCTTCTTGACAATCCTTTATATAGTAATATTAACTTGCCTATTTAAACATTACGTTTTTGAAAAATAAGAGAAAAAATAGGTAAACTAGTGTTAGATGAGTAAATAATGATAATTTTTTATGAAATATATTGTGTTCGATTAAAAATTTAGTTTTAATCTTAAATTAATTTCTTTACTTTAAAATTGAATTTTGTATATTTTTTCTCAAATAAGATAAAAGTATGAGTAAATAAATCAAAAATATAACTCTTGATATTAGCAAGACGACTCTTAAAAAAGACCTTAAAAATTGAAGTTAATCTATTCATTCTGGGCTAGATCTTCAGGATAAGGATAATTCTTATAAGACCCTCTTTTTTTTGTATATCTTTTAACCTCATCCCCATACACCCATTCTGAACAGTGTTTATACTCATTCACAGGGCCACAAAGACAGAAGAAATCTGGAGGAAGTTTCTCAACACCTGCCATGCCTGCACAGAGATATAAACCTTTCCGTATCTTTCGGACTTCATCAGTCATATCTACTATTCCACCATCATTCTTGAAAGAAGCATACTTCAATCGAAAGGTAGGTTTCCCATCAATTAGTGATTCGCTTATATCTGTGAGTAAACGCATGTGATGCTCTTCCTTCCCTTCGATCCTCCATCGATTGTATCCCTCTCCTCTTAGTTCTTGCTTATTTGAAGAAGGAGTAAAAGCTTTTCCTAACCAGTATCCTTTTTCAGTATCATAAAGCCACCATCTAGAAGCTTTTTCGCTCTTTTCTGATGTAAATCCTACCATAGCACTATCATATTCTCCATCCATTTCCTCGAAATCTGCAGATGATAATGATTTATACAAGTCCATAATTTCCTGGTAGCTAAGCTCTTTTATCTTTTCTATAGTCAAATCCTTAACAAAATTAGTCATTTTAAACACCATATAATAGTTTCATCTAATGATTAAATAATTTTTTCATAATCAACATAAGGTCGAAATTTTCCTTGTTCTTCTGCCTTTTTTAGCTCTTTCACATACAACTCCAAGTTTCCTTTTGAACCGACTCTCATCATTTTCCAATCAGTTTCAATTGCTCCTTCAGGGCAGGCTTTTTCGCAGTATCCGCAGAAAATGCATGATTTTTTTTGAATTTCAGGAGGTTCTGCTTCGATATCAATAGCATCAGTGGGGCAATTTTCTTGGCAGGTGAGACATTTAGTACACGTATCCTCGTTAATTTTAAATTTAGGAAAAATTCTTCTCAAAACATCTAAAGTTAAACTTTTCGATTGTTTTGCCCTTAGAATATAATATTTTAAAAATCTAGTTTTAGTCTCGAAGTCTAAGGAAAGTTCGCAAAATAAAACTATATAATAAACTCTGATCTAATATTAATTAATACAGAAAGGAGTGATAAAGAAAATGATTGTTAGTTCAGAATTCAAGAATAAGGTTTTCCAAGACTCAGTTAATTGTGGAATTTGTCATAAGGAAATCCTACAAG
>JAHQWI010000010.1 GCA_029856085.1 Promethearchaeia archaeon
AATATATGGTATAAAACCCGAAATAACAATAAATAGAGATGCAATAATAGTAAATACTGCAATAAAACCAATCGAAAATGCCAAACTCATGAATATTGCCTTTTTACTTGTATTTGTTTGGCCTTGAATGTATGCTATAAATGTTGGTAGTGTACCAATATTACAAGGTGCTAAAAATGACAATATTCCCCCCCCAATTGAGATGAAAAATAATCCAGGATCAATCATTTTTAAAATTTAAGAGTTATATTTTTATAATAAGGCATCCACTTCTGTTTTAATATTATTGAAACTACCCTGTGCTGGACCTACCATGGTAGCTTCAATATTTCCATTTTTATCTAATATTTTCACAGTTGGCTTGTATGCTATATTAAAATAACTTGCATAGGTATATTGAACATTATCCCGTATAACTGGCCAATTAGGATTATATCCTTCTAACCAATCATCTAATTCACTATTAGATGTATCAGCAGTCGTATCAAGACAAATTGGAACTATATATAATTGATTACTAGTGAAAATATTATCTATATCTGCTAAAATACTAGATTGTTCTGGACATCCAGGGCAGTGAGTGCCAAAAAAGAATATAATTACTACTTTGCCTTGATGATTTGCTAATCGAATTGTTTGACCATAAATTGTTGTTAAAGTTATATCGGACTGATAAGGTTCCGTGGGAGGTTCAGTAGGGTTATCAGGGATCGTGGTGGTATTAGGCTCCCCCTCATTAAACATATTTTCAAAAACACCTCCTGAGATTAATAAAACAAGTATTATACTAACAGGGAAAATCACGATAGATAAATTTATAAAATATTTATAACTTTTTGATACTTTTTTATAACGAACGAGCCTATAGTGCACTCTTCTATGATTTTCAGTATTTTGATTCAAGTTATTATCTTCTGTTGACATTTTATGGGTTTTTAATTGTTCTTATTTATTTATCCAATTTGCATGTCTGAATTATAATTGGCTCGAGATTTTTCAATATTAGTTTTTGTTTTGGGAATTTCTGTAAATCTATGTAGAGCTCTTTTTGGGTTTTATATGTCTCTAGATATTGATCTGAGAAATAAATATTAAATCCATTAACTACAATTCTTTTATTTTTCTGAAAATTTCCTAATTTATCATTTGGAATTGGTTCTAATTTGGGTTCATAAATATGAATGCACCCTTGTGTAAAAAATGAAATTTTTACTAAAAGATTAATAATTTTTTTTTTTTTAGTATATTCCTTCGCTTTATTTGAAAAGGACACATTCATAATTACAAAACCATATTTACAAAAGTATTATATTAAAAATATTTAATATAAATCTTTATTTATATTTTTTTAATTTGTAAGAATTCTAAAATATTTAAGTTACAATTTGTAACTTACTTAATAAATGAAAACAATTTTCTAAGCCAAAAAGCATCGAATTTGCTATAATTTTAATGGGTATTACTGATTTAAGATAGAAAATAAAAAGTGATAGACAATAAAGAATAATTTAAATAAAGAAATTCAGAGGAACCTTCCCTGGAATAAAGATTTTATAGAATTAGATTACTTAAATAGTAATTTAATTATTGGTATGAAATACCCTACAAAACAAGAAATTAAAGCATATAAATCAGGGAAATTAATTCTTAAACTTATTATAGTACCACATGTAATTTTTCTTGTATTTAAAATCGGAAATTTGGATTGGTGTGATGTTACATATTCAAATTGTTTTTATCAAGAAATAGAACGTAATGAGTATCAAATAAATTTGCAGAAAAATTATCCAGAAAAGCTGAAATTAGTGTTAGTGGATAGTAATTCTCAAGTTGTAAAAGTTTATAGAGTATTAAAACTAAGCAAAAAATTTAGTAATATCATGAGGGATGCAATTGTTGAACAATGCAATATCTCTACATCTGTCAAAAATTACAATACTGAAGTAAAAAAAATATATAATAAATATCAACCAGTGCAATTAGCGATTAGCAAACTTGTTAATGCTTCGTGTGAAATTCAAGGTACAGATAGAAAGGAATTTATCGATGTAGTATATGATAAATTAGGCTATGGAACCGTAAAAAAGATTCCTCAATGGATTTATGAATTTGTTAATAAGAAGGATAATAGTAAAGGGATAATTACAAAAGAAAGCATTCCCGATGATTTAATACGAAAAGGAGTCTTTAAGTGCAAATATTGGAAGAAAATGGATCGTCATTTATATGTTGAATTGTATAAGACTCGAGCAGTAAAGAAAAGAAGACCAAAAAATAAAAGGGTTTGACAAATATATTAAGTAAAAACAGCCTTACTAAACAAAAAATATCTAGGTTTTAATCCTTAAGATTTAATTTTTTATTTAAATAAAGAATTTTATATCTAAATTAGGTTATTTTTAACGGTCCCTTGTAATATTTTGATGCTGGACAGCCAATGCATTGACCTTGAATAAAAGATTTACAAAACTTGCAACAAGTTCCACATGGAGTATTTTCATTTTGTTGGTCAAGGTGAGAAAAATTTAAAGGTAAAAAGAGATCCTCCTTTAAACTTCCAAATATTAGGATATTCGACTTTCTCACACCCTTCAAATTATATAGCATACAGGAATTAAAAATTGTTTCTATAATTTCTATACTTTCAGCAAAGAATACTAAAAGATGATTATATTCACCCAATAAATGAAAAGAGAATAAAACTCTGGGACATTTAGAATAGATATCTTTTATTTTCTCAAGACTCTCAGTTTCTAATTCTAATAATAAAATTGCTAATTTGAAATCTAACTTTGAGAAATTAACTAAAAGGCTTGGCTTAATAATATTTCTTTTTATAAGTTTTTCATATCGGTTTTTTATTGAAACGTGAGACACACCAAACTCTTTTCCAATCCTAGAATAATTGATCTTACCATCTTCAGATAAAGATTTGAAAATCTTAAGGTTAATTTCATCTAGTTTTATAACTTTTTTGAATTGTTTAATATTATCCATATTTCTCTATCAATTTCAGTTCCTATAAGTTACAAATTGTAACATAATTTATTAATGATCTCCCGAACCTTATGCAGTTTTCTTTCTTGTTTTACAAGGGATAGCTTCTTTTACCAAAAAAGAAGGAATTTATACCTTACAGAAAGATTCCGGCATATTTTATAAGAAAGATGAAGGAAGGGTTATTAAAAGTCATGAAGATACGATTTTATTTGGGATTCAAAATGCACATTAAATATAATTGAATACTTATATAATTTCTTGATTAAAACTAACTTTTTTATATTCTTTTAGTATGGCTTCAAATTTAGGGAAAGTTTTTTGCCAATTGATGTTTGATGGAAAACCATTAATTTTCAATTTATAATAATTAACTAATCATTTTTATATCCACATATATTTATTATAATCTAACTTTTCCCAGCATAAATCGATTATATTTCCTTTTTTCATTAATTTATAAAGTTCGGGTAGAGGGGGTAACTTAATTGCTTTAGCTAAACACAGATTTATACAGGTGGTGCACCCAATCTTACATTTTAATGATTTTATTACTTCTGCAACATGTCTTTTAAAATCAAATCGAAAAACATGTGTAGCACATTCTAATACGCATAATCTACATCCAATGCATTTTTTGTAATCTATTTCTGGACACCATTCGATCTCGTGCTTAGGAATTCCATACCAATTCTCTTTAGATTCTTTTCTTAGAATTGGTATCATTTTCACCTTTTTTTTTTGCTCAAGATATAATTTATATGTCTTTTTTGATCTAACCATTTTCATTGCTTTTTGTGAAAGAAATTGCAAATTAGAAATAATATCTTCCATTTTTTCCACAGGTATATCAACTAAACATTCGATTTCTTTAATGTCCGTCGCATCTCTACAGCCATAACATCATAAACTAGCATTTATCTTTTTCGTAAGATAAGGGATAATCGTAACATCCACGCAAGTAGCTTGAAAAACCCCTGTTTTAAACTCATGGCGTCCTTCAACATTATGAATGGAAGCTAAAATAATCCACATGATTTTTTCGGGCTCATCTTCAATTACTACCACACCAGGTTTAAATATATCTTTCTCTAAAGGAGCGACAGCAATCGCTTTAAATTCTCCTGGATTTAGACAAGGCATCTTTTTCATCAACAATGCTCCAGTATTTTCTGATTCAAATACACCTAATGTTTTTAACATCATTCCACTCTTTATTTTTTCAGGGAGAGGCTTGAATTCCAAAGCCGCAGCAGGACATGTAATATTTTCAGCGGTTAATAATCCATAATTTCCTCGTCTTGCTTCCATTAATAATTGACAAAAGCGGAGCTTCTTGGGGAATATTTCTAGATTTTCGGGGATATTATCATCTTCCTTGAAAAATTTCACACCAACCAGTTTTGAATTAAGTTTTATAACCTTGAAATTAATAGATTTAAAAGGATCACATTTAAAGTCTTGACAAATCAAGAGCGCATTAACTAACTCATCCTCCATAATCTGATGTATTTTTAAGATATCTTATCTTTTCAGGAGATTTGTGTTTATTTTCAATTCTTTTAGACAATCTTTTATTTCCTCCACGATCCAAATGTATCGAGAAGGATTCGAAATGCCCTTAATTAGTTTTTCGACTTTTTCTTTTGGATAATTGATTAATAAATAATCATATAAAATCTGTAATCCTTCTCTCACTTTATTTCACAATATTTTCATTTCAGTTTTATTTTTGTATTCTTGATTCAAATTTTTAATAAATTCTTGCAACTCATTATTGAACATGGTTCTTTTTTCAGGATCAATACAATTTATAAAGGAAAGAATGTGAATGATTCCTGATACTTCTTTATCGCAAGTATGACCAAAGCGAGGGGCTCTACATTCATGACATACTGTTAAAGCATAATCCTGAAAATTTTCTTTACTTAACTTTTTATTTAACATGAAATTTGCTCCCGCCGCTGAGGAGCCGCATGGGGATGATCTTAAAACCGTTACATTTAAAATTTTCGTCTCCTTGTCTAAATTTAATTCAAAAAGAGGTTTTCCAAAATATTTTGCGAAAGTATCAATCTCTGGAATTCCTGTATTCGGTTCTAAAGAACACATGGTTCGAGGACCAACTACTTTAGGATTAATATTTCTAGCTTGCTTTAATAAGCCAAGACCAGGTGTTATGCCTAATATTAATGGTTTTTGGAGTCCAGCTAGTTCCAAAATGATATCTGGATGCCGAACATATGATAAATAAAGCTCGCACTCCGGTATATCAAGGTAAATATCATCATCTAACATAACTGTTGGAGGGATATCTGGAACTAATATCCATTCTACATCAAAATGCTTTTTAGTGTTTTCAAAAGCTCTTTCACCATATTTTCCATCAGATACAATTCCAATCTTAATTTTACTTTTATCCCTTTCCATTTAAATACTCTAAAAAATTTTAATTTTTATCAATTCATTATTATTTACTTTGAAATAATTCATCCACTTTTTTCGCTATTTCTTCAGCAATTATTTCAGCAAGTTTCATACCATCCTCTCCTAAATCTTCGCGGGATTTTGGCTTTAGTTCGGGATACATCTCCGCAATCTCTTGAATGTATATGGTTGTTGCAGGCTTACCACTATACTTATCAACAGCAATTTTAGCACATTCCTCTTCACATCCTTCTATTGTTATAGTTGGATGATTTTTTGCAAAGTCCCTCTCCTGTTGCCCGCCATGCCTTTCTAACCCACCTGCCATAAATAAGGGTTGACATAAAATAATCGTATTATTTGGTCGTAATTTTTCAACAACTATTCTCGCAGCTGCGCGACTTAAAGTGCCTCCAACCAATTTTTCACCACTACAAGCAATAATTCCAACCTTTTTTTTCATTTAATCGTCCCTCTCCATGTTTTCTTTTAATAATTTATCAACTTCAGCAGCCACCTTTTCTGCTAATTTTATCGACAATTGCTTAGTATTTTCTCCAACCGGAATAATTGAAGGTTCTGGTTTTAAATCCCTATTTTCCTTTACGATATCAGTAGTTAAAAAATGAGTATCCACTTTTCCAACAGCTTTCATTAAATCATTATAAGAACATTTTAAGGGGCATCCATCTAAAGCGATTACTTTATTTTCCTTTAATGCCTCAATGACTTCCTTTTTACCTTTTACTATTAAAGGTAAGCATTCTAAAGTGGTCTTATCCTTCGCTAATTCGTTAACGACTATATATGCTGTTTTTCTGCCAATGCTTCCAAAAACTTTTCCAATTCCGCTACACGGAATAATATAAACTTTCTTTTCACTCATCTTAATCCTCTTTTTCTTTATCTAATAATTCCTTTTCCTTTAATATTTTTTCTTTCATATATTCAAAATATTCTGGACCATCCATAAGTAATTCTTTATCCTCTTCAAAATCTTTTAACTCTAATTCTGCAAACCATCCTTGTTGATAACAATCTTGATTCATCCATTCAGGATGTTCTTCTAACGCTTTATTGACAGCAACAATTTTTCCTGAACCAGGAGATATTAATTGCAATACTGTTTTAACAGATTCAAAAGAACCAACATCATCGAATTGTTCAATTTCTTGACCAATTTCGGGTAATTCTACAAACATTATATCACTTGACTGATTCTGCAGATAATCTGTAATACCAATTAGAGCTCTATTACTATCTGGTTTGATCCAACAATCGTTTTCATTGAAGAAATATCCCTCTTTAGGAACTTGAAAATAGAATTTGTCCACAGTAATATCAAAAAAATCCATCCTTTCTGTCTTAGCTACGATAACTATATCTTCTTTTTCGCTTACTTTTAGTTCTTCTATAAACCCTTTAGCAATCATTTCAGCTAATTTCTTGGCATTTTCACTCAATTTTAAACTCGTCCCAGGTTTTATTTTTAATTTTTTTGACATATCGGGGATAAATATTCGTTTGTAAATTTTTTGATTTCGTTCTTCGATTAGTTTTGTAGCACATCTAGTCATACAACCATCGATTACAATAGTTCTAGATTCTCTTAAATTAGATTCATATTTCTCATCGCCCGTATTCAGCAAAACTGGACAAATTAAATTAAAATCAGGTTTTTTTTCAATTAGATTAAGTGCTACTGCTCTCGCAATTACCCCTAGTGATTTATCTAGACCGTTGCAAGGTAAAACACATAACTGTTTATCCATTATGCATCACATCTACTTATTTTCACTTCTAAGCTTCTTTATTAGATTAGTCGTTTCCCGCTTATCTGGGAATGATAAAGCATCAGGAGCGCAAGTCTTAGCGCACGCACGACAAAATACTACACAATTGTATGGATTTTTAACTATTAACTGTTGTTTTTCATCATTATTCTTTGCATATACATTATGTGGACAAAATTTATCACATTCCATGCAAAAATCACATTTCTCGTAATTAATAGTTGGCCACCATGGGATTTGCTTTCTTGGAATTCCCATAAATGTTTCTTTTTCAGCATCATAACTCTTACTCATTTTTAACATCCTCCTCTAATTTTTCCAGAGTCTTTTCAACTAAATTAACAGCTTCATCTGTAGTCATTTCGCGAATATCCAAGGGAATTAAATCTGTTTTTACATCTAATCCTGCTTTTTTAAAAGCGTCTCTAAATAACTTATATTGCATGTTTGGAGCACATCCAGCCACCATATATTTTCGACCAGAGCGTAAATAATCATCTAAAAATCTATCGCCATCTTCTTCACACAATTGAGGATGAATAAATCCATATTCTACAGGAAGTTCAATTCTTACACGATTAATAAAATCCCATATATCCATTTTGGCAAATCCAGGGCATTTTCCAGTACAAACACACATAATGAATCCAATTTCTTTTTTTGTATTGTTCAATTTATTAGCACCATCTATTAATCTCGAACATGTTATCTCAATTTTAATTTAATTATATTTACCACAAGATTTAAATAGAAAAATCGTTTATAAGTATATGTATTAATACGCATAAATGCATAAAATAAATATGAAACTTGAAAATTTAAGATTGGATTTATTAAGAGCTCTCTCCGATGAAACTAGATTAAAACTTTTAGAGTTTCTAAGGCATGGAAATGAGATTTGTGTTTGCGACATTGAAAAAGTGTTTGATAAAACTCAATCTACATTATCTAGACATTTAAAAACTCTTACTGAAGCGGATATCCTTGAAAGTAGAAGGGAAGGAAATAAAAAATTGTTTAAAGTAAAAGATACCCAAATTTTCAAGTTATTGGCAATATTAGATAATTTAATTAAAAGAAATGAAAAATTTAAAAAAATTGTAGAACTCCAGCAAAAAATATAAAATGAGTGTGTTAAAATGGTTCAACAAGAGAGCGAACTTCAAAAAGAAAATAAACTTAAAGTAGAAATTTATGTGCCTTTAAATGTATGCGCTTGTCAATGGGAAAGATTTATGAATCTCGTTTTTCAGGTAATTACACCCTATAATAAGTATATATCATTCGATACAAAAAATTTAGATTCTGAAGAAGCAAGAAGATTGAATTTGCATGGTAATAGTATAGTTATTGATGGAAATGAAATCGTTACGACTTCATTTGCTCTGAAGAAAAAGCTACCAGAAATATTGAAGGCAAAAGGTTTGATTTAATTTGAGTAAAAAAGAAATCCAGGTAGAAAACATTGTCTTAATAACATGTTCAGGTTCAGAATATCATGGTGAATTAGCACGACAGGTCGCAATACGATTGGCAGAGAAAAGTAAAATAGCTTCTATTAGCTCAATGACATGCTCCACCATTTTTCTTAAAAATGTATTATTAGAAAAACAACAATTAGTTGAAATTACTAAAAATCATCTCAAACATTCCTTTATTATTATTATTAACGGATGTAATACCGCCTGTGCAAGTGCAATATATAAACATCTTGATATTGTACCAGATTTGATTATTTCAGTCCAAGATATCATCCCTAAGCAACACATGAATTTAAATGATCTCAATACTTTTAAAAATCTCCCTAAATTAAGCGAAATTAAAGAGGAGGATATAAGAAAGGTAATTGAGATTGTTCTTCAAGAATTAAAGAAACAAGGTCTTAACATTGATAAATTCGATGAAAATTAATATATAATTTTAAAACTTTTTCTTAAAAAAAAGGATTTATAACGTAATTAATCAAAAACTAAAAACTGCTACAAGAAATTTATTTTCCTTTAAAATATTTAGAAATATAATTTACAAAATTGCTCCCAAAATCATAATCTTTAAAATCTGTATTTGAATGAGTTGATTTAGATTCTTTATCAAAAAATATCTTGCTGAAACCTAAATGATCATAATGTGCTCTTCGTTCTGGATCATTTAAAATTTCATATGCTTCATGAATCTCAATAAATTTTTCTTTTGCTTTTAGATCTTTTTTATTCTTATCAGGATGATACTTTTTTGCCAGTCGTCGATATGCTAATTTGATCTGGATTTTAGTGGCATTTCGACCTATACCCAGTACCTCATAGTAGTCTCGTTTTTTGAATGAATTCATTTTAAAATAGATTTTATTTGATTATAAATAAATAAAATATATTAATTCTAAATTTAAACCTTGTTTTTAAAATTATTTATATTATTAAATACGAGGAATTATAGATTTTAATAAAAAAAAAATTTATAGACCAGGATCATAGGTATTAAAGGGATTTCCATAGATTATAAGGCTGATTTTTTTCTTATATTTATCATATTTACTTATATCTGGTATGTTATTTAGGGTTAAATCAAGATATTTCAAATTTATAAAATTATCTAAATCATTTATCTCAGAAATTAAATTTTTTGATAAATTAATAGTTTCTAATGATTGAAGCTGGATTAAACCATTGAATTCTATAATCTTATTGTGCAAGAGGTTTAGATTTTTTAATTTTTTTTTATTTGTTAAACCTGTTATTTTCTCAATTTTATTGAATCCTAAATTTAGTGAACTTAACTCAGTAAGATTTTCAAGATTTTCAATTTTAGTTATCTTATTACGAGATAGGTTCAAATTCCGCAATTTTAATAAACCATTTAGCCCATTAATTTCAGAGATATCATTAAAGCTTAGATTTAAATCCTCTAAATGTTTTAGCATATCTAATTCCTCAATATCTTTAATGTTCTTTATTTTATAATTTGTAAGCATTAACTTTTTTATTTTTCCTTCCTGTATTATAACATTTTTATTCTCGTTATTTAGATTTGGAAAAACTATTATTAAATTATTTAAAACTTTATAATTCAAGTAAATTTCAATCAAATCATTAAGATCATTTTTATAAAATTTACATTTTGCTAGTTTTGATTGATAATTTTTATACTTACTTATATAATGCTCGATTTCATTGATTAAAAAAAGATTAAGAAATGTTTTATTATAATTTTTTATTAATTCTATATATTTTATTACACAGTTTAGAGAATTATCAATTTGTAATGCCCATTTAATCGGGTGTAGTGCATTTGGAAAATGATATTCTGCCAGAAGCTCTGCAGCTTTTTTACGAATTTTTGGATTTAAATCTGAGATTAAAAGGTTTTCTAAAAATGTAAAACCTCTACTTGTACAATTAAAATCATTTTGTAGTGCTTTTAATGACTTATACCTCTTATTTTCATCATTACTATTCTCTATTATATAGATTAAAGATTTATTTTGAATTTCTTTCATCTAATCATAATAATTTATGGATTTTAAAAATTGTAAAATATTTAGGAATATATAGGACGCAATCCTATTGTTCATCTTTCACTAGCATTTTTTAAAAGATTTCATTCAATTTTTTTAATTATTCCTTTTTTATTTATTTACTTTTGAAATAATGTGCAAAATATTCATTATTTTTACCATATTTTGTGCGAATTATTGTTTTAAATTTACCAAAGTCTAATCTATTTTTCACTTTTTCTCATCAACATCCAACATCTTGTTGTAAATCAATAATCGTATCAGGATATAAATTGAAATGGATATTTTCCCTTATTGGGTTGAATTTTCGATAAAGACCTTCCTCGTCAGGAGCATATGGAGATAATCCGACATCATCATAAATAACCTCATCTTCTATATTTACAAATAGTTGAAGATAATTATGGATATATCCCTCATAGAGAGGAAATATTTGTTTATTCAAACTTTCCATCTCTTTTTTATCTACTAATGCCAATGCTTCAATAAAATTTGCATCATCCTTTGCCTTGATATCATATATCTTTCCACTTTGTAGACCTTTTATTGGAATAGATATTTTAAATTTTAGGTTTTTTAACTCTTTTCACCCCCTGTTTATTTTAATAAATAAAAATTTTTTAAATTTATAATAAATTCCTATT
>JAHQWI010000011.1 GCA_029856085.1 Promethearchaeia archaeon
CCAATAAAAATGGGTGTGAGCATGTAAAAAACTGTTGAAACCACTAAATATGTAAATTCGAGAATGAAAAACTTCCTCGATCTCAACCAATATTTAAAAATCATCCGAAAAGAATTCATTAATCATAACTCCTCTTTTTTTCCTAATATTTTATTAAGTTGTATAATTTTTTCTTCAATTCTTTGTAAAGTTGTATTTAATCTCGATCTATCTTGAGAGAATCTCAATTTTTGAAGTTTTAAATATTCTAATTTCTCTTCATCAGATTTCTTATCTATTCTATTTAAAATAAGATCAAAAGGACCAATTTTATGAAACCCTTTAGGTAACATACCTTTCTCATCACCTAACATGGCAGTTTTTAATGTCTCAATTGATTCTTCAATAACATTATGCTTTTCGAGCATAATTTTCAATGTTTCTTTACCTTTCGGGGTAACCTCATAAATTTTTCTATTTCTACCCTCAACTTGTTTTTCAGTAAAAGTAATCAATTTTTTTTCCGTCATATATTTGAGAACAGTATATATGGTTGATGAAGGAGGATCCCATATTCCTAATGTACGCTTTTCGATTTCTTTGCCTATTATATAGCCATAAGAAGGATTTTTCTCGAGAACAATTAAAATAAGGGCACTTATAAAACCAGTTTTCATTGCATTTTCAAATTTCTCAGCAATTTTCTCTGCCATTATTTTTTCCTTATTTTTTAGAATAACTCATGTGTTGACATATGTCATGACTTTAATATTTTTTTATTATATCATATTAAGGTTAAGAACAGTTTTCATAATATTTTTCAGTACTTATCAATTAACTTAAATTGGTGATAATAAATGGTAGAAGTTTTTATAACAGAGACTTCAGAATCAATAGATCAAGCAGTTAAAGAGATGTTTTCATACTTAGAAAAATCAAAGATCCCAATTCTTAAAAGTTCCAATGAGGTATATATTAAGGTAAATGGAATTGACTTTAAGAAACACACTTTTACTTCTCCCGCAGTACTAGAAGCTGTAATCAAGTATCTGCAATCAATCAATGCAAAAGTATATGTTATGGAGAATTCCACTCAAGCAAACTTAACGAGGATTGTTTTTACTATTACTGGTTATAAGGAAATATGTGAGAAATTAGGAGCAGAAATTTTATATTTAGATGAGGAAGATACAACCACTTTTGAATTCAAGGGGAAACCTTCAGTAGAAGAAGATCCCAATGGATACAATTTAAAAACTTTCCGGTTGCCATCAACAATAGTTAAAATTATCGAAAATCGAGATGCAATAACCTATATCAATATACCAAAACTAAAAACTCATTCAATGGCAGGAGTGACACTAGGTATGAAAAACCAATGGGGATATCCTCAACATGCAGATCGAGGAAAAGATCATAATTTTAATTTACATTCGAAATTAGTCGATTTATATGAAATTATTAAACCCGATATTACAATCATAGACGGACTTGAAGGAACAATTCATGGACATTATCCTCCGACAGCATGGGAAGATCGACTTGTAAAGCAATTTAATATTTTGATTGGCGGAAAAGATACATTAGCTGTAGACACTGTAGGTGCAAGGATTTTTGGTTTATCCTTAGACGAGATTCCTCATTTAAAAATTGCATATGAAAGAGGTTTAGGAGAGGGAGATTTAAAGAAGATTACTGTAATCGGTAAGGACTTAGAAGAATATAAGGAGAGATATGAATGGGATCTATTGCAAGAATTCCCTGATGATATTAAAATCGTTAAAGGTAAAAAACTTTTATGCAGAGAAGGTTGCCAGAATAATCCACTAGCAGCATTGCAAGTTTTCGCTAATGATTATAAAGATAAATTTAAGGGTGGCTGGTTTTTAATAATGGGAAAAGGTCATGATGAAAATCTCGTTGAGAAATTAAAAGATGAGGGTTATACTAAAGGACTCATAGCAGGATATTGTGCTATCGATGAGGTTGGCAAACAAATAAGAAAGGAATTTGGTAGAAGGAACGTGTTTTTCTCAGGGGATTGTAATAACTTAGCAGACACAGTTACCGCGATTCTGAAGTTGGCAGGTATGAGTGCCTTGGATATAGTATCATTGTCATTTGATGAATTAATGGAAATAATCCAAGAGGCACAAAAGCATGGTACTAAAGCTTTAATCACAACCGCATTTTAAAATCTAATTCTTTGCTTTTTTCATAAAATTAGAAATTTTTATAAAGAATATTAACAAATAAAATTATTGTGAACTTAAGTTCTATTTATTCTGAGATAAAGCAACTTTTATCAATCTCAGATGAAAGTTTCGATTTAGAACATTATATTAATCGCCATTTTAATACTGAACCCGATGAGAATAAACTAGAAATTATCGGTGATATTCTACACTTTATTACTAAATTTACAATGTTTAAAGATATTAAGCCATTCATGAATTCTCTTTATACATGTATTACTAAGACTCTTGAAATTAAACCAGATTCGGTTTATGATTTCGAGGAATTATTAGTAAAAAACGCAATAATGCACTTTGTTCAAGAACATATTCACTATTCAAAAATTACTCAGGAAAATCAAGTATTAGAATATCTAACAGATTCATTGGAAAAACTCGAAATCCAACCCTTAATCATGAATTTAGGATTATTAATTAAGCCAATGTATCAAGACCAAAGCTACATCTCTAATTTAAATAATATTAAAGAAGTTGAAGTTAGTTACAATCTGGTTAATGGTACTGAAATTAAAATTAAAAGTGAAATAGACAATTGGCTTAAAGGCCAAGAGATCAATTTGGAGAGACAAGAACAACTTCAAGAGGATTTATCAGCGGAGTTAGATAAAATATTTGTTAGATATAACTTATCGAAAACTTCAGAAAAATCCAAGAAATTACATATGGAAGCCGTAGAAATGCTCAATATGAAACTAACAATGCTAAGCTTAATGGAACAGATTTCAGATGATTCATTCGAACCAATACCTATTAAATAAACCTAAAAAGATTGAATAATAAGGATTGAATATAGTTATTTATTGGTTAATTCAAAATTTTTTCCATATTTAAATCTAATAAAAATTAAATACCAATTCTACTATTATATTAGAAAATGTTTCTTAAACTTTAAAAAGTGATTATATTGAGTGAGAATGAAAAACCTCCAACTAAGGAAGAAATTGAAGCAGATAAAAAAATGGTAGATAATCTCTATAAAAAAGAAAAAGAAGAAAGAGAGGCTTACCTAAAAATTACTGAAGATGAAAGGAAACAAGCTTTTGATGAGAGCATCAGACTAATTTCGGATTTAATAGATGAAAAAGCATTTATGATTGATCGTCATAAAGAAACTACAGCTCAATTGAAAGAACTACATCCGGATGTAGAGAAAGTTGGTGAAGCAATTAGCAAATCTGTTGGTGAAAAGGCTTTCATGATAGATAGACAAAAAGATACTGCGGCTCAGCTAAAAGAATTGCATCCTGATATAGAGAAAGTTGGTGAAGCAATTAGCAAATCTGTTGGCGAAAAGGCATTTCAATTTGAGAAACGTAGAGAAATGGATGAGCAGCGTATTGGAATTCATCCGGATTTAGACGAAAAAGCTGAAGCTATAAGTAAATCAATAGGAGAAAAAGCTTTCATGGCGGAAAGACAAAAAGAAAGTGTTGCTCAACTTAAAGAATTAAAACCTGACATTGTTGAAACGGGGCAAAAAATAGAACCTTCTATTGGAGAGAAAGCGTTTCTTGTCAATCGTCATAAAGAAAGTGTTGCTCAACTTAAAGAATTAAAACCTGATATTGTTGGAACGGGGCAAAAAATAGAACCTTCTATTGGAGAGAAAGCGTTTCAAATTGAGAAAAAACGGGAATTAGATGAGCAACGTACTAGTCTTCATCCTGAAATGGATAAGGTAGCAGAAAAGATTGAGAAGTCTGTCGGTGAAAAAGCATTTAGGATGGAAAAGCAAAGAGAGTTAGATGAACAACGCGTTAGTATTCATCCTGATATTGATAAAGTAGCAGAAGCTATAGAGAGTAGTGTTTCTGAGAAAGCTTTTTTAATTGATCGTGAAAAAGGTAAACACTTAGATCGTACTAGTCTTCATCCTGAAATGGATAAAGTAGCAGAGGCTATAGAGGGGAGTGTTTCTGAGAAGGTTTTTTTAATTGATCGTGAAAAAGGTAAACATTTAGAGATTCATCCGGATTTAGACGATAAAGCTGAAGCTATAAGAAAATCTGTTGGTGAAAAAGCTTTTATGATGGATAGACAAAAAGAATTAGATGAAAAACGTATGGAAATCCATCCAAATATAGAAGAAACGGCAGAAAAAATAGAGAAATCGGTTGGAGAAAAAGCATTTATGATAGCCCGTGAAAGGGATAAGCATATCGATGTTCATCCGGACATAGAAAAATATGCTGGAGCGATAAGTAAAACAATCGAAGAAAAAGCATTTATGGTGGAAAGGCAAAAAGAAAGCCTGTCACAACGAGTAGAAATACATGCAGACATACAGGGAACAGCAGAAAAAATTGAGAAGTCTATTGAAGAAAAAGCATTTATGATAGATCGTAAGAAAGATACCACTGCCCATTTAAAAGAGTTACACCCCGACATACCTGGTACAGCTGAAAAAATTTATAGCACAATTGAAAAAAGAGCAAAGGAGATTGAAGAACAAAAAGAAATAGTAGAGCAACAAATAGAGATAAAAACAGATGCGAAAAATATAGTCGAAAAATTCGAGACTGAAGTTAAAAAGCTTAAAAAAGATGACGAAGAAAACTAATCTCAAAATTTAGAGTTTAAAATCTTGTATTGAATTTGAATACTGAGTTTAAATTCAAACATTCTAATCTTTTTTTATAATCAATTATGGCAGGAGTTATTGAACCGTTGAAATTATTAATATAATTCTTGAACCGATAATAGAAATCTTCAAGTATTTCTCTAATAATTCCTCTTTCCATTTGAAGATCATTTTTTTTAGTAATTGCTATTACTAATAAACGGCCTTCCCTTTCGTATAATATTCTAGTATCCCTAAAATTAATTTCTTGTAGTTCTTCATTCCCTCCTTCTTTCAATTCATTAATGAACAAATTTATTGCATTTAAAAAGCTACAAATTAAATCATCTTTTAAAAAACTCAAGTTATTAGAAAACCTATTACTAACCAGCAGAGCACCTGTTTCATAATCCAAGAAGTATATAGCATGAAAGAGATTTTCTTGAGAATTAATTTTTTCTGAACCAAAACCACAATTTCTATTTATTTTGTTATGGAAAGACATGTTAAAAACTCGAATTAAAAACCTTATGGATGCATTTTATTAGAAGGAAATATCAAATAACCAAAAATTAACTTAGATATAAAATACAAATAATATCTTCATATTACTTGAATAATACCTAAAAAAAAATCCAAAAAAATCATAAAAATTTATATAGTTTTCTGAAATATTACCCTTAATTACCCTAAAGTTTTTGATTATTATGGAAACCAACAAGGCAGTACAAAAAAATAAGATTTCAGTAGGTATAATTTTGACTAATAATGAATTAAATACCAACCCGATTTTTCCTACTGAAATTAAAGAAGAAATTCTAAATTCTCCTTATTACTTGCTGATTTTTATTTCAAGGGAAGATGTGGTTAAAATTAGTTGCTTTCCAACACAGAAAAAAAACATTAAAAAAATTCTTATAAAATTAAAAGAATTTTCCCCCGATCTCGTGAAAGGCATATCAAATGTATTAAATGAGCTTAATTTAAGTAAAGAGATCCTTCATACCACTGGTCTCTGCTACGAAATGGAGAAATGCTTCTATGAGACTTATTTAATCGGAGACATAATTGATTCAGGTGATTTAACCGTTGAGAAATTAAAAGATAAATTCATGTCGGTTTCGAATGTAATAAGTGTTCATATTGAAGATATCCCTTCTTTGTCATAGTTTTATTACTTCTTTAATAGACATATTATTTCTTATTATTATATATCAATAATCATAACTTGAAAAATACTCAACTCGTGATTTAATGAATAATAAAAGAACTCCCCCCCCTCCAGTTCTCCCGCCCTCAATCAATATTAATGAAAACTTCTGTCTTCTCCATAAGGGTGATATTCAAGGTGAAATTTATACTTGTCCTGGCTGTAAAACAAAATATTGCATGAAATGTGCTGAAAAAGCAAAGAATGAAGCAAAACTTTGTGTAAAGTGCAAACACTTAATTTTAATATAAAATTAAAGAAAGGAATTCTTTCTTATCCTTCTACCTGTTTAATTGCACCAATGGATCTCCAACCTAACCAAAAAATTAGCATGACTATTATAAAAATAAACAATGTGGTGGCAAATACATAACCTCCGATAAAGAGATCAACTATGATTAAAAAAGGAATACCAGCAATCGCAAACCCAACCATATATCCATAACCCCAGTATCTATCTTTTAAACCAATAATTACTCCCGGGATAATTGTTGTGAAAATTATTGATAAGTATGACCAAATCTCCATATAATCTAAAATAACTATCATGTTTATCCAAGAAGAAATAAATCCTATAACAATCCAGATTACTGTAACAATAGTAAATTTAAATTCCGGTTCTGGTCGTCCTACTGTTTGTTCTTTTCTTTTACTCGACATGAATTCAAGTCACCACTTTTCAATCTTTAAACTGCTATAATTCATTATATAATTAATACTATTAACTATCATTCTTCTTCAATTTAAATAAGCTTTTATTAAGATCATCGATTTAATTTATAAGCATCTAATCATAAACAAAAATTCATGTACAGACCTTAAATTTTATTAAGAATTTGAAGCTTTTTTAATAATATTAATGATAATACTATAGATATTATTAAGTTTAAAAGATTTGAATATTTATTAAAATACTAGTTTAATTAAATAATATAATATAATATTGATTCGTATGACAGAACTTGAGCCTCAAAGTACTAAAAAGGAAAAAAATAAGTACGAAATAATACGAACTACGATATCTCTTTGCCCAGAATGTATGAAAAATATTCCAGCTGATATAATTGTTGATCCTGAAACCAACTGGGTAATGATGGTTAAGAACTGCAAAGATCATGGGGAATTTAAAGACAAACTGTCAATTAATCCTGACGATTACAAATGGCAACAGACTATTACAGACGATATTGGTTCTACTATAAATAATTCTACTCAACCCGAATATACTTCCTCTGGAATTAAAGAAGTAAATAAGGGGTGTCCATATGACTGTGGTTTATGCTCCAATCATAAAAGCGCTCCAAATATTTGTTTAATTGATATCACAAATCGCTGTAATCTGGCTTGTCCTATTTGTTTTGCCAATGCAAGCGCAAAAGGTTATGTAGTAGAACCTACATTCGAAGAACTCGTCCGAATTATGGAACATTTCAGATCTATGGAACCTATTCCTGCGGTTTTACTCCAGCTATCTGGAGGAGAACCTACAGTTAGAGATGATCTACCAGAAATTATTCATAAAGGACATGAATTGGGTTTTACAGAAATCTTAGTAACCACCAACGGTGTTCGATTTGGGAAATCACCAGAATTTATGAAAAAATGCGTGGATGCTGGAATGGATGCGATGTACCTGCAATTTGATGCTACTGATGACCCAGAAGCATGGAAAAAGGTCAGAGGAGTTAACTTATGGCCTCTTAAAAAGAAAGTTATTGAAAATGCTCGAAAGATTGGATTTTATGGCATCATGTTAGTCCCAGTTATCGCTAAAGGGGTAAATGATCATGAAATTGGAAACATTTTAGATTATGCAAAAAATAATTGTGATGTCGTATCAGGTATTATCTTCCAACCAGTTTCATTAACTGGACGTATTAGCTTCGAAGAATTAATGGATATTAGATATACTACTTCTGATTTAAAAGACGCAATTAATAAATATACAAATGGTTCAGTTACCAAGTTTTACCCTATTGCATTCACAGCGAAGTTTACAAAATTGCTAGCCTGGTTTGACGATATGCCACCCTTCAGTATGACGAGCCACGCTGACTGTGGCTTCGCTACCATATGCGTGATTAATGATAAGGATGAGTGGGAGCCTATCGAAAACTTTTTTGACGCTGAAGGATTGATGCGATGGTCTAATCAAGTTTGGGATATGGTTGAAAAAAAAGAAGTCCCAAAACCTACTGGATTATTGAAAGGCATTAACCTAGGTGATTTTGGGCAGCTTGCTTCCAAAATTGGAAACTTTGTTGATGATATAACCAGCCTAGGATACCGGCAAGCTATTAAAGCATATTATTTTGCTGGAGCAGCAAGATTTATTAAAAGTCCACAAAAAATTCTTACAAGTAAAACATATCAAGCTTTTGCTCGTTTAGTAATGGCTCCAAACTTAAAATCTGCGGGGAAATTCTTTAACGATCGTAATCTAATGATAAGTAGTATGCATTTTCAAGATGCTTACAACTTCGACCTCGAAAGAGTATGTAGATGTCTTGTCCATTACGGAGTAATCGATCCGGACGATCCTTCTAAAGTTCGTGAAGTTCCTTTCTGCGCTATGAACACGCTCCACAGGCCTATTATAGAGAGGAAACTTGCGATAGCAGGCAAAACGGCAAGAAAGCCAGAAGAAATCCAAGCTGAAATCGAGGAACTTTTAGAAAAATTTCAAGAGTAATTCCTTTTTTTCTTAATTTCTTTTAATATTTTAATTCATATTTTTTGTTTCTTTTGGCGAGAATTCCATTCTGTGCCATGAATGCGTTCCACCGACCTATTACTTAATCTTCCTTAGTTAAAGAAAAAATAAAATATGTATTTGTTTAGGTAAATTCATTTCTTTTCTCTTTAAATTACATGGAAATTGAATAACTTGCTCTTACGATTTTTTTTTAAAATTTCTCTAAATAACTAGATCATTTTCCAACGTGGTCCATCTTCAGCATCCTCTATTTGAATGCCTACAGCTCGCAATTTTTCCCTTATTTGATCGCTCAATTCATAGTTCTTTCCCTTTCTTGCATTTTCTCTTATAGTAATTATGAGATCCATTAGTTCATTTATTTTAGCATCATCTAATCCTTTCTTTTTAGTGAAATCGAGTCCTAAAACTCCCAGCAATTCAGTAAGTGTTTCACCTGCTCTATTGAGAATTTCTTTTTTATTGTCTAGTGATGAATTAATTTGTCTAATAAAATCGTGAATTGCAGCAAGCGCTTTTGGAATATTGAAATCATCATCCATAGCTTCTTCAAATGATTGTTTTACCTCTTCTGTAGCTTGATTTAGATTAGTCTTAGTGCCCCCAGGTGAGTCTTTTATTAAACTTAGACTATTTTGAATTCTTTCAACATTCTTCTTTGCATTTGCTATAACATCTGGATTCCAGTCAACAGCTGATCTATAATGACCAGATACCAACCCCATGCGTACGACTAACCCTCCGTGTTCATCAATTAGTTCACGGGCAGTTAAATAATTTCCAAGGCTTTTACTCATTTTTTTACCATTTAAAGTTATAAATTCAGCGTGCATCCAATTGCGAACAAATTGTTTACCTGTTGCAGCTTCAGCTTGAGCGATCTCATTTGGGTGATGGGTAGGAATATGATCAATTCCACCGCCATGAATATCTATAGTTTCTCCTAAATATTTCATAGCCATAATAGAACATTCAAGATGCCAACCAGGGTAACCTTCACCCCATGGAGAATTCCATCGCATTATATGAACCTGATCGCCTTTTCTCGCATTCAACCACAGAGCAAAATCAAAATAGTTTTTCTTTAGAGGATCTTTAGCAACTCGGGCTTTTGCTTGTTCTTCGTCAAGTTTTAATCTAGCAAGCTTCCCATACTCCTTGAATTTTGTAATATCATAGTAAACATTTCCTTGCACTTCATAGGCATATCCCTTATCTAAAAGAATTTTAATTAAGATAATCATCTCAGGTATAAGCGAGGTTGCTCTTGGAGAAATATTTGGTCTATTAATATTCAAATCATCAATAACGTGCCAGTATTCTTCAATTTCTCTTTCCACTAACTCCCAAGGATTAATTTTTTCCTCACGAGCTCTTTTTTCAATCTTATCTTCTCCTTGATCTGCGTCATCAGTTAAGTGACCTACATCTGTAAAATTTTGTACATGAAGTACTTTATATCCCTTATGCCTCAAATAACGAATTACTACATCCCATGCACTGTAAGTTCTTGCATTGCCAATGTGGCACTTTTCGTAAACCGTTTGCCCACAAGTGTAGATCTTCACATGACCTTCTTCGAGAGGTGTAAAAACTTCTTTCTCTCTTGTCATTGTATTATAGATTTTGAGCATAACTAAGAAAAGCATAAAAAAATATAATAATTTTACGGAGTTGTAATTTTATTTTGATATTGAAAAATAAAGAAATTAATTTTTTACCTCTATATATGCTTCAATTATGTTGTTGTCTATTTTAATTTAAAAATGTGATGGTATTTTAATTATGGTTGTTTTATACCAAAGAATAACAATTACCTTTTTAGCTTAAATATAAAAAATCTGAATCTATCAGAGATGTATAAATAACTCATATAGATGAATAAACTTGAAAAGTATCCAAACTAATATTAAACGGGTAATTGTTGGTAAAGTTGAGCCAGATGAAGATTTAATTGATTCAATAATCCAAATGATAAAAATCCATAATCTCAAATCGGGTTTAATTAATTGTATAGGAGCTTTGAAGAAATACACTTTAGGATATTTAGACATTGATTCAAAAGAATATTTGAAAAAGACTTTTGATGAGTATGTTGAATTAGTTTCATGTATGGGTAACATATCATTTAAAGATGGAGAACCAATAGTTCACCTTCATATTTCTGTAGGAACTAAAGATTATAATATATTTGGAGGTCATTTATTTCAACCAAGTATAGTCTCAATAACAGGTGAGGTGTATATCTTTGAAATTGATAAAAAACTAAATCGGGTTATTGATCCTCGATTTGATTTATCCTTACTAGATATCTAGAAATTAGATGGTATAAAATGACTGATAAGAAAATCATAATGAAATTGGCTTTACTCGGAGATCCAGCAGTAGGTAAAACTTCCTTGATAAACCGTTATACTGAAGAAGGTTTTAAAGAAAACTATCAACCGACTTTAGGAGTTAATATAGTAATGAAGAAGTTGAAAATTGAAGAATATGAAATCCAACTTGCTATTTGGGATATTGCTGGTCAAGACAAATACAATTTAACCCGAAAGATGTTTTTTGAAGGATGTATTGGAAGCCTTTTTGTATATGATATTACTAGGCCTGCTACCTTTGATCGAATTCAATCAAA
>JAHQWI010000012.1 GCA_029856085.1 Promethearchaeia archaeon
ATGCTTGAAAAGCCTATTTCTGTAAGAGAATCTACCTCTAAGGATCGATATAATAAATAATACTTATTGATTTTTTTTATATAAGTATAGTAATAGTTAAAATTATTACATCAAATAGCTTTTTTTTTAATATTATATGATTAATTACCTTTTGTAGGAGCAAAAGGAGTTTTGAATTGGAGCGAGTTATAGTTTTTTTAGATAATAGTAACATTTTCAAGGGCTTTAGAAAGTATGACATTAAGGCGGACTATGAAAAGCTGAAGAATGCCATAACCAGAGACAGAGAATTACGTGGCATATTTTTATATGAAGGCGTTGTATATCCTATGAGTCATGAGAAGAAGAACTGGTATGAGGAGTTAAGTAATCGAAGTGGATATGTTATTAAAACAAGTTTTAACAAGATAGCTTCAAGTGGTGCCATTGAAAAGAAAGTTGATATCAAAATCGCGATTGATATCATCTCTCTTGCGTATGAAAATGCGTATGATACGGCGGTGTTGGTATCTGGAGACGGCGACTTTGTTCCTGTTGTAAAGAAAGTGAAGGATATGGATAAAAACGTGGAATTATGGGCCTTCAGATATTCATTAGCAAACGCCTTAAAGGAAGAACTCAACCAAGAGAAGATCTATTATCTCGATGATATTTTGAGTAAAATAAAAATATCTATTTAGTGTTTGCGTAAAAACAATTTTAAGAAATACTTAAATTGATTTGATGGTTTGTATCATCTATGAGATTGAGAGGAATAGAGATATTTAGAGATTTCTTTTTTAATAAGGCCCTTGAAATGTATAACACATGAAAGATAAATAAGAAAGAAAAAAAAAATTAAATATTATATTTCTTGTTTCGAGATTTTATCCAAATTAATACAATTATAGTAGCAGAAATAACACTTAAGGTAAGTATTAAATTATAGCCTAGTATTGAGTTTGAATCTTGACTATTAGTAGATGGGAATGTGGGGTTTTTTATCATAACAAGATCTGAACTATGTTCTAAATTATAACTCTTAGAATCGCCAGCAACATAAATATCGTTTGTTGCTTTATTAATAGTTATAGCATGACCCGCTTCAAAATTACCTCCACCCCAGAGAGTTTCAGCAAGCAAGGTACCAGAACTATCAAATTTTCCAATATAAAAATTTTTTAAGCCCCATCCATCAATGGTACCTTCTCCAACAAAATAAATATTATCCTCTGAATCTACATCAACTCCAGATCCATAATCCATATTTTCACGCCCCCAAATTCTACTCCATATAGTATTTCCATTGCTATCAAACTTTATAAGCGCGAAATTAATATTGTATATTCCTGCACCCGCCATTAAATCATCAGGATAATAAGTCCATCCTGCTACATAGATATTATTCATTGAATCCACTGCAATGTCATATCCTCTATCGATAATTGTGCTACCCCAAGTTGTGTTCCAAACAAGACTCCCTGCGGACGAATAATATAAAACATACACGTCGACATTGCCAGCGCCAAAGCTGCTAGTTCCTCCACTTATTACAATATCCCCCGTTGTTGTTAGTTCAATACCAGAACCAGACTCACTACCTGTTCCTCCCCAATTTAAAGCCAATTGCAAATCACCGCTACTATTATATTTCAAGTATAAAGTATCTCTCCCATTACCACCATTGTAACTATATCCCGTAATATGAACATTAAAACTCGAATCTACTATAACATCAGAAGCACTATCAAAACCAATGGTCCCCCAAGTTCTATTCCATATTAAAAGTCCATTTTCATCATACTTAGCAATAAAGCAACTACCATTAATTAAATCGCTTCCTTGACTACGAGTAGAACCAACTAAATACACATTTTTCATTGAATCCGTACATCCTCCCCCTCCATAATCCGAATTTGAACCACCCCAATGTCTTGCCCATATAAAACTACCAGAACTATCATATTTTAGTAAGGTCGCATTAGCGGTTCCACCAGCCAATCTTGTTGTACCAATCAAATATGCGTTATTATCCGAATCTACCGCACAGTCCCATCCTTGATCTAAATCCTCCGCACCATAAGTGACGTACCAATCGACTGTAGAAAGCTCAGTAATATCTCCGTAGGACACTTTAACTATAAAAAAGAATCCTATAAATAACCAGATTGATATTAACAAGATGCTAATTTGCTTAATGCCATTTTTCTTAATTTTCATTTAAATACCCCTAAAAAAATTTATTTAAATTACGTTAAAGAATAATATATACTTTAAAAATCAGTGTTATTGAGATAAAAATAAGAATTTATACAGTAGTGAAACTCAAAATTTAACAGATGAGGTTATTAATTATTCCATATTTTTTTAAATTGAAGTACGTTATTTCCACTAATTATTATATTATCTTAATCATGTTAGAATGGAAGGTGATAATTGAATGAAAATGATTACGGGTGTAGATATTTTAGATGAAGAGATAAAAGAGAAATTAAAAACAGAAAATATTTATAAAATTTTTAATAATTTTATTATTCCACTTATAACAGAAGAAGAACGGGAATTTTTAAAGGAATTGGAACAATTTTTACTCAAGGAAATTGAACCTAAAATGGATTTAAATAAGGAGGTCTACGAACTTTTTCCCATCCTCGGCAAGAAAAACTACATCCAGCGATTAAATCCTTATGGCGAATCTGAGAGATATAACATGCGTTATGAAATGCTGTTAGCAATGGCGACATCGATTATTGATCCAGAATTAGATCTAGCACGAGTAGTCACAGGAGTAATATTTGCCAATCCATTGTTTCAATTTGGTAAGGGAGATAGAATTTCTGAAATTTTAAATGAAATAATCATGGGCAAAAAGATTGGTTGTATTTGTATTACTGAGAGAAAACATGGTTCTGATGCGGTTAATATGGAAACTAAAGTCAACAATCAAGGAGATCATTTAATTTTCAATGGAGAAAAATTATATACGACTAATGGTCCAGTGGCTGATTATTTTATAGTATATGGAGTCTCAGATGTCTCAGATCCACGAGGAACCATGTATCAAGCAATTGCGGAAAGAGGTTCCGAAGGATTGATAACTAATAGACTTGGCATTCAATCAATTCCACGTGTAGAAATTGGGCAAACTCTTTTTAATTCTGTGAAAATTCCGAGAGAAAATATTCTGGGAGCCAAAGGTCAGGGTTATAAAAATTTATTTTCTGGCCTTGTAGCTGAAAGATGTTCTATTATTGGATCTAGTTTAGGAATTGCATGGTTAACTGCAGTTACAGGTCTTATTTATACAAATTTAAGAGTTCAATTTGGCCGACCGCTATATGATTTTCAAGGAGTTTCATTTCCTCAAACCCAGAATTTTACTGAACTTATGGCAGCTACAGAACTTGGCTTTAAGTCAGCTTCTGAGTATAACAAAACTATTGAACGAAAACATTTTGATCAACCAAAATTTGTTAAATATAATGCTGCCTTTAGTTCAGGTACAAAATATCTTGCATCACATTTAGCTCAGAAAATATCTTATGAAACACAACAATTGTGTGGAGGTATTGCATTTACTGATAATCTACGGATTGATAAAGCATTAGGTGTTGCAAAAGTTCAGGAAATAATAGGTGGTGCCCGAAATATTCAGCTTTATTTGGTTAGTAGAGCTATTAAAGATATGATTTTTCTATTATAATTGTTAAATATTTGAAATAATTGATTTTGAACCTTTAATATACTAAAGATTGGTAATTTTGGAAGAGTTATAAAATGGACGAAGAGTTCGACGTTATTGTAGTTGGTGCGGGATTTGGGGGTCCAGTTGCAGCGAGGATATGTGCAAAAGCGGGATTGAAGACTCTAATGATCGAAAGATCTGAGAATGTAGGAGATAAGGTTATTTCTGGACTAACGATTCCGTTTTATGGTTTTTTGTTTGGACCAGAATTTATTAGAGATGGTAATCCTCCAATTGAGCGCCCTTCTGATGGGATAATAAATTATATCATAAAGGATATAGAGAAAGGAGATATTGAGATTGATGATTCTTTAAGAGTTCCAAAACCTTTCTCTCCCATAATTGCTTTTGGGTATAATGCATATTGTAAACCTTTTTGTGAATGGGAAGTTAGAAAAGCGGTTGATGCGGGTGCTATATTGAAAAAATCCACTACTGCAATAGATGTTATTAGAGAAGATAAATATGTTAAGGGAATAATAACAGACAAAGGAGAGAGGATACGAAGTAAAATTGTCATTGACGCTGAAGGTTCAAAAGGATTATTAGCAGTAAAGGCAGGCATAAGAGAAAAATATCGTCCTGAAACAATATCCTTGGCTGATACATATGATTATGTCATGTTAAAAGAATATGTCGATAAAATTTTTGGTTATTCTGTGAAGATGTGTTGGGGATGGGATGAACAACGGATAGCACCCCCACTTGGGTATGGAAATGGTTTAATGGTTTGGCCTTATCGAAATAGTATTCATTTTATGCAAGATCAGTGTTTAAGAATAAATGAAAGTCATATACCTAATTTAAATAAACTCTTTAAAGAGTACCATAGCAACATTACTCAAAAATTACCTTGGTGGAAAAATCTAGTAGAACCTCGTGCTAAATTAAGAGCAAGGATGTGGGATGGTTTTGAAATATATGTTGGTCTGAATAAAGAACTACGTAACATGCCTAATCATATAGATGGAATGATACTAATAGGAGATGCGGCTGGACTTGAAAGTACAGAATTATGTGATGGAGTTCCTGCGGCTTGGTTTTCTGCAGAAATAGCTGCAAATGTAGCCATTGACGCAATACATACCAATAATACTTCAAAATTATTTTTGAAAAAATATGATAGAAAAATAAAAAGACATCCAATAATTCAATGGTCAATTTCGGGAAGAAATAGATTTAATTTACGGACTGCCCAAAAAGAGCACGATTTAAAAAAGTTAAGAAAATATATTCATAATGGGTGGGGTTTAGGGTCGTTAACTCATTTTATGACTCCATTTTTTAAAATGCTTCTTTCCGATGTAAATAAAGATCCAACAATTATAACTAAGTGGATAAAAATGTTTTTCAGGTATTACCAAAATTGGTTTTATGAGAGTTACGATTACTCTAGCATACGAAAATTTAGAGAAGCAACTTCTAAAAAGCTAAAAAAAATGGAAATGAAATTCACACGATATTTGAGATTAATAGATTCTCTTTTAAAGTCACTAAAAAAAAGGAAAAAATTGCTTTCTGCTATAGTTGTTCCTTTTTCAAATTCTTTGAATAATTTAATGAAAAAAACTCTACCGATTTTTGAACCTATTTATTCATTTATTTTAAAGTTATTAAATCCTATTTCAAATCGCTTAAACATAAAAATATTGAAATTTGTTGAATATGCGAATCCTTCTGTTTTTCATACATAATTAAAAAAGAGTGAATTAATAATGGTAAGAACTTTTAAAGAATTCCCGGGTGTGGAGTGGGTTGAGGGAACAGGAGACTTCATAAAAATTAATGAAGAAAAATGTATAGGATGTATGAATTGTGTAAATGTATGTCTAGCAAGTTGTTTTGAAATTGTAGAACAAAAAGCAAGGGTTAAGAGTTTAGAAAAATGTATGGAGTGTGCATCCTGTTGGTATGTCTGTCATGAGGATGCAATTATTTTCACTTGGCCTCTAGGAGGTACTGGATATAAAAGTGAATGGGGGTAAAAATAATTCCTTAAACGAGAAGAATTGAGATCTTAAAAAAAAAATGAGATTAGTAATTCGTTGTAATAAAACCGAAGAAGACAAATATGACTAAACCCATTGCGAGAGACATAAATCCATAGATGTAATAAGCTCTAAGGTACTTATCACTTAAAAACATTAGATCTGTCATATACCAACTCACACATCCGCCAATTCCCCATATAGTTATATCAGTTATTATGTTTGCAGCGCTGTCGAATTTGACTTTAATATCTACCATATAGAGGATTGTGTTTTCAATGACTTCCCAAAGACCAGCAAGAACAAGGATAATTATCCAATAAAGGATGAAACTTTTAACTTCTGGTTCGTTAATCGGATCTTTTGGATTATCAGTTAAATTTTTGATTATCCAGCCAAATGTGAATGCCATAACGAAGAGTGCAACACCCCAGAGGAAATGTCCCACCGACCAATAATCAAATGAAGCTGTTGAGGTATCTGTCGGGTCTAAGGCAACTAGAGGTACACCGAGTACAGTCGCAATAATAGCAGTTATAATCACAATTACTAATAACCCCAGCATTATTAGGAGAGGTATAAATCTTTTTTTCATATTTAAAATCACTTAGTTATTTCATTTGAGTTTAAATTTCATTTAATGTAATATCGAATAAGACGTCTTTTAATATATAGCTTAACATTTTCAATAGAATTATAAAAACACTCTTATTATTTATAACGCCTTAAAGAAAGACCTCGAGGAGGAAAGTAATCAATGTTTGGAAGATATCCAACTTAATTTTAAAATGTAAATAATAGAAAAATATAAAGGTGAGATTATCCATACAATGTCTTGAACAGAGGTTGAATTTTTGGGCGAATAAATCTTCCACACTATAAACGCGTGTAGACATTTTAAGTGCCAAATTATAGTTCAATTAATATAGGATAAGCAAAAATGAATTATGTTACAGATGTAAATGAGATAAAGCATTTAGTATGTTTAAAATGCGGTTGGGGGCTACCACTAATTCCCAGAGATAAGTTTCTGGAATTTGAAGTTGAATTTAGAAAACAGCACGAAGCACATCCTTTAACTGTATTAACAACTGCTGAATTGGATGATTTGGCTGAGAAACGTGCTGAATTAAGAAAATATGCAAATAAAGCTGAAAGCTGGGCTAAAGTGAATAAGGAATGGGTGACATAATCTAGTTTTTTCACAGAAGTACTAAAATATGTTAATTCTCTTTCATCATGTGAAAAATAACTAAGGTTTTTTGTTATATTTACAAAGTAAAAATATTTTCCCTTAATTCATGGGATAAAAGGGAATAAGGTTAAGATAATCTGCAGATTTGTAATTTTCCATTAATTTCTGTGAAAAAAATGATAAACTGGCTAATAATTCACAGAAGATTTAAATATGAATGTTATTATGTGTAGCATTGCATAATTTCATGCAAAACTGACGTATTTTTGAAACATTTAGTAAAAGGGTTGTTGGTAGTTTTATTTAGAATTGGGATAATTATTATTCCAGGATTAAGTAATTTCTTAGCTAAAGAGTCTATTATTAAAAGGGGTTAAACAAAAAATGTATGACGCAATTTTTAAAATTGTCATATTCGGCGATTCAAGTTGTGGTAAAACGACACTAACAAGGCGGTTTATGACAAATTTATTCATAACAAATGTGCGTATGACAATAGGAGTTGATTTTGAAACTAAAATCTTTGAAATTAATGGGATGGTTGTAAAGTTGATGATGTGGGACTTTGCTGGAGATGAAAGGTTTCGTTTTATCTTTCCTCAATATATCAATGGAGCAATGGGTGGAATTTTAATGTTTGATATTACTAATTACTCTTCTTTTTCTCATATTAGTAATTGGTTTTCAATTATAAATGAAACGAACCAAAAATTCCCGATTATTTTATTAGGTGGAAAGGTAGATTTAGATAATTATAGGGAAATAAGTTTTAAAGATGGAATGAGAGCTGCTAAGTCGATGGGTCTGAATGAATTTATTGAATGTTCTAGCAAAACTGGTGAGAATGTAACAAATGCATTCGAAGTATTGACAAGAATAATGTTAGATAAAATGTCTTTCAAAAATAGAACGGCACAAAGTATCACTACATAAAACAAACAGTCATTACTATTTTTTATTGGTTAAAAAATATAATTTCAAGTTAGAATGATTGCACCGATAAATGTGTACAATTAGTTTTCGTTTTTTTGTATAGTTATATAAGGCTATTATCATTAACATTACTGTAATATTTGAGATCATTATTCTATGAGTATATAGAGTAATTGAACACAACATCATAGAGATTACCTAAAAAGAGAAAAAAGAAAATGCCTGAATGCGAGCTTTGTGGAAGAGATATCAGAATTACTAAATGGAAGAAGGAGCACCATCATATTAATATATGTCAACAACCAGAAAAGAGATTTTTCTGTTCTCGTCAGTGTAAATTAAAATGGGTTTTTAAAAGTAATAAGGGTTTGATTTCGACATATTGATAATTGCTTAATCTACCACGGTATTGTCGTGAACAAGGCTATAATTACCGTGTGCAACACTGTTAGCATAGACTAACTGATTAAGGTGTTTTTGCCTTTATATTTTGTTTTTTCATTCGAAAAAGGGATAGAAATGTATGCTTTGATTTTTTTATTTATATCGGGTAGAGAAATTAAAATTTATTTGTATTAAACATTTATAAATATAACAAATAGTATTAAAATTAAAACAAAGAAAATCTCAGATGAAGAAATGTCAGATGAAGAACTTAGGGATCAAATTAATAAGATCGCAGTTGAAATAGAGAAAATTGAAGTGACAGCAAAGCAAAAAGAATCATACATCAAAAGTCGAATTGAAGAGAAATTTGGTCCTAAAATGAGTGAAATCGAATCAAAGCTGCAGAATCAACAAGCTACACTTAGCGAACTTAATAATAGAATCGATGATTTAAATTCAAAAAAGAAAGAATTAATTCCGATTGTAAAAAATTTGGAAAAAGAATATAATAATTTAAAAAAGGATAAGGGAAAAGAGTTAAACGAGAAATTAAAGTCAATTGTTAAGGAAAAACAAGTTAAAACAAAAGCTATTGACCGGGAGATAAAATTGCTAGAAAAGGAGTTAAAGGCGAGTTGAACCACGCAATTTTTCTCTACTAAATAATTTGGTTCTGAAAATTGAATAAAAGAAATTTAGAAAGATTTTTAAATCGATTAGAGGAATTATTAGAAATTAATGGATGCAATGCACGCGATTTAACCAATGCAGAGATTATACTAGAAGAAATGAATATACCTAAAGAGGAGCAAGAAGAATTCTTGGAAGATTGCAGAAACTCTGGTGGATTTTGTGATTGTGAAATTTTTTTAAACTCTGAAGAGTATTTGAGAGAAAAATATACTAGATAAAACTCTTATCAAATATACATAAAATTTATTACTTAAATTCAAGGGAATATATAATTTCTTTGAGATTTTCATTTTTGTCAAAGAATTGTTATTTGACAGAAGAGTTTAAAAACAAATGACCAATTAACTATTCCTAAATTAATGTGATATCCAAACTAAAATGATTAGCAGGTTTTAATTATGAATGATGTTAAAAATGTTCATTGGGGGATTTTAGCTTCTGTTGCTGCTGGAATCTTTTTTGTAATGTTCATAGTCTTTTTTTTCATTATGAACATAACAGATATTATGATATTGATTCTTTTACCTCTGATGCTTTGTATGTTCATACCTGGATTCTTCTTTTTGTATAAAGGATTTCCTCTTAAGTATCGTGGATTATTGTTGTTTATAAGTTTTATATTATCAGTGATTCCATCAATACTGACAATACTTACGTTAAAAGCTGAATTCTTTACGATGTTTCATACATATATTATGGTTTTCCTTGCTTTAATTTTCACAATTCCCGCTGTTTTTCATATATATCTTGAGTTTTTTAAAGAAGATGTACCAAAAGTAAAAAAGAGACTAATTTATATTGTTTATTATGTAAGTATGGTGGGATTAGCGTTCCTTGTTTCTTTTACTTTATTCGGACTTGGATTTGCACCTCAAGATTATATTACTGGAAAATTCTGGATTATAATTGGCGCAGGTTTTCTAATAGGTGCACTAGGAACAGTGGTAATAGTGGTTTATATTTTACTATCTCGTTCAGGTAAACTTGGAGATTTTCTAACACGATTGATAACTGCTATTCTAGGGATGATTGTTGCTAGTGTTGCTATTATTTTAAGCTTAAATATAATTCTTGGGTAATAAACTAAACCAGAAAGTTATTAATGAGTAAAAATCTTGTTTTTTCTTTTTTCTACATACTGCTGATGATATTCCTCCGCTTCCCAGAAATCAGATGCAGAGACTATTTGTGTTACAATCGCTCTTTTATAGCGTTTAGATGCTTCAAGTCTTGTTTTAGAGTTTAATGCCTTTTCTTTTTGCTCTGAATTGATATAAAAAATTGCTGAACGATATTGGGTACCAATGTCAGGACCTTGACGATTCAGTGTTGTGGGGTCATGAATCGACCAAAACACATCTAAGAGCTCATCATACGTTACTTTTAAGGGATCAAAAGCAATCTCTATTGCTTCTGCGTGACCTGTTTTATAAGAACATACATCTTTATAGGTTGGTTTGGAAAAAGAGCCACCAGTATACCCTACGCGAGTAGAAATAACACCCTCTATTTCTCGAAAATTGGCTTCTACACCCCAGAAACACCCAGCAGCAAAAATAGCTTTTTGAATCTCCATAATTTTAAATTAAATATCTTAACATTTAAACATAAGCCTAATTTTGTATAAACTTGGGGTGATTATTGGATTTTTCTTATAAGTAGTTAGAACCAAATCCTTTAATGTCAATAAGGCAATAATTATAATACTAAAAATTTCTATTCAACAATATGGAATCTGAATTATCTAAAGATAAATGGAAAAAGAAACTAACAAAACAACAATATCGCGTTCTCCGAAAGAAGGGAACTGAGCCAGCATTTACGGGAAATTTTTGGAACCATCATGAAAAAGGCATTTATAAATGCGCGGGTTGTGGAGCAGCTTTATTTTCTTCCGAGGAAAAGTTTGATTCTGGAACGGGGTGGCCTAGTTTTGATCGATCGATGGATGATGCTAATGTAAAAGAAAAACTAGATACGAGTCATGGAATGATTCGTACCGAGGTCCTTTGTGGTAAATGTGGAGGGCATTTAGGACATGTTTTTGACGATGGACCAAAATCAACGGGTTGCCGTTATTGTATTAATTCAATTTCCTTAGATTTTGAGCCCAAAATGTGAATTTCCAAAAATAAAATCTATATTTAAAGATAATTACTTAACTAATTCATATTAATATATTTGGACATAATGACATAAATTTGTTTTGTAGCATATATTCTCGAAATCTCTCGCTCTACGATCACAAGGATGGAAGGATTGGCATAATTAAAAAGATATTTTTTTAACTCTCCTTTGATTAAGTAAATGTATGAACCATATACCAAGTGGCGATGATAAAGTTAGTAAAACTGCTAGTGTAGCTTTAAGTTTTCTTCAAAAAAAATTGATTAAATCTAATCAATTC
>JAHQWI010000013.1 GCA_029856085.1 Promethearchaeia archaeon
GTACATCCATAGCAAATCTCGCAGCATAAATAGCGCACCCTATTGCCGTAGGACCTCCTCCTAAAACGATGAGATCATACGTTTTTTCTAAATCAATGTTTTCCATATCAATATTGAACACGGATATTCCCTCCAATCAGCGCTCTTAATATTTCAGGGGCTCCAACCATACCAACTAATGTCTTTTGATCATTTATAATCGTATAAGGAACACCAGCAGCATCATAATATTGACCAATGTCGGGATTTGCCATGATATCTATTATCACTGATCTAATTTTTCCATTGGACGCAATTGCAAAATTATTTACAATTTGCGCCACCTGGGGACAGTATGGACAAGTCTCAGTTATCATCACCTTTATGGTGGAAGGTAAAATCCTATCTAAATTCTGTCTTATCGTCGCACCATAATAATTGGGTGCTCCAGCAAAAGCAAATAGAGCTTGAACAAATGGTTGTATTTCACCTCCCTGTGGAGCAGCTAAGTAGCGAATTATTTCTCTTCCTTGATCATCGATAAATAAAATTGTAGGAACTCGTGTAATATCATACTTTTTAGCAAATTCAGGATTTTCATCAATACATAATTCCTCAATCGTTAACATTCCATTAGAGTTTTCTTCGTAGATTCGTAATAATGCCATAAATTGTCCGCAATCCATGCATTCTCTTATTTGACTTCCATTTGGTAGTTTTTCTTTACATGTAAATACTCTCAAATTTACCGGTTTTTTTAACTTAGCCATTTCCGTTTTGATTATTTCCTTATATCTATCATCTTGAGACATTATGCATACATTCCCCCAAACTCTCTCTCTTTTGAGCCAACTAGTTTATCTAGCAAATCTTGAGGTGTAAACATTCCGTGAATAATTTCATCCTTCATCCCCTTCATCTCAATAACTGTCATAGGAACACCTTGAACTTGATATTTCTTACCCATGTCTGGATTTAAATTAACATCAATTACTTCTGAGGAAACCTTCCCTTTAGACACTATGGAAAATAGGGTGAGAACAGGAACAGTCAGGGCAATAGGGACACGTTGGAGTTATAAAGATTTTCATATTTGACTCTTTTATTTTTTTAAGATGAGTAATAATTTGATCCGCATAATAAGGTCTTACTCCTGAAAAATATTGTATACTATTGAGAAAAGGTACAAATTCAGATCCAGTCGGATGTGCAAGATATCGAATAATTTCCTTGTCATTTTCATCTACAAACAATATGGCAGGAATCCTGGAAACCTTATATTTTTCTGCTTCTTCCTCATTTTCTTCGGTTGATATTTCTTCAACTTTCAATTTCCCATTTGAGAATTCTACTAATGTTTTTAATAATTCATATGTTCCTTCACAAGCCATACACTTTCTTAATTTACTTCCATCTTTTTGAGTTTTGAAATCAGTAAACAACTTTAAGACTACCATATTTTTCAGTTTACTCATTTCTCTTTTAATATTATTAAGTTCGTTTTCAGAGAACATCAAAAAATCACCTTCTTAAATCATTCTATTATGAATATCTGAATTAAAACTTATAATAATTTTCTGTTTAAAATATAAAAGAAACTAATAATTTATCATTTAAAAAAAGAATTAAACAAAACTATATTAATAATTCAAAAATGAAAATTTACAGCCTTTTATGTATTTAGATTTAATTTTCATCTTTTTCAATCTTTTTCTTAAAAACTAAATATATTATTAAACCTATAAAAAATCCAGCTGTAATGTTTAGAAAATAACAAAATATCGCTGAAATGAATATTATAGGAAATTTCTTTATATCAAAATCCTTAAAAGCTATTCTCCCTAATAAGTATGCGGTATAAATCAACATTGCTCCTTAAATCGCAAGTGGAAATTCTGTGAAAAGCAAGAATAATGTTTCTGAAAAAAAAATTCCAAGAATTAATTCCATTATTCCCTCTAATATCATCGATCCTCCTGTTCTTGCGCCAAAAGCATATTGTGCCATCAAACCTCCAGATCCATGGCACAAAGGCATTCCTCCTAAAAAGGGGTTAATTAGGTTCATGATCCCCATGTTAAATGCTAAAGTATTCGCATCAATAGCTTCTTTCCTCTCAGGAAATAAATCTTTTATTAATACAACTGTAGCGATCATAACGTTTGTGAGTGTCAAAAATAATTGAGCAATTCCGGCATATATCATCCCCAATAGAAAGTTATTCCATAATGGAAATTCAAAGCTAAAAATTGGTAAACCTAATTTAATGTCTGACAATAATATAGTTTCAGAAAATATTATAATTAAAACTCCAATCAAAGTAAGTATTATTGCAGAAGGGATCGGTTTGTTCTTTATCAACAATAGAATTATTATAATGGATATAACTCCTAAGTAAAGATTTTCCTTGAATAAAATAATACCTACCCAACCTAAAATGAAAGCTAATCCGAGTTGGATACCTCGTACTGCAACAATTGGGACTTTTTGTACTATTTTGTTAAGTTTTTTTGAAAACCCTAATAGGAACCAAATAATACCAGTTCCAAATCCAGTAGATACGACCATGTTAGGCTCCCATTTTTCTGATATCGCAACGGTTCCAATTGTTTTCTGAGGTTGTACGGGTAAAGGAAGATTAAATCTAATTCCTACGATAATATTTGTTATACCTAATGTTAGAAAAATTCCCGCAGGATTTAATCCCACAATTGAAACATAGCCTATGATAAATGGAATCAATGTTCCCCAATCCCCAAAAGCACCTCCAAATTCCCGAAGGGTAAATTTCTTTTTTTTGTTGATAATTGATTTCTTATTATTAACTGATTCCAAATCCAACTTCAATCAAAGAATAGAATTATTAAGATTAAATTAAACTTCTCCAAATTAAATGTTTTAGTAAGACCTTTACTCTTTCCATAAATTTAAATTTATTTGGTCTATCATATTTTCAGAATAAGAATTATCAGATAAATCTTAAATATCATAAAGCTTCTCTCTAATCGCTAAACATTAGATTATCAATTATTAGTGGATATTAAAGTATCGTTAGAAAGCAGATTAAATTTTGAAAAGGCTATATCATCAATTTCTTCTAGATTTGTCGGTAATATAGATCTTGATGATGCTATTGATTCATCTTTTCAAGATTTGGGTCTCTTATCTCAAGCTTCCAGAATTGAAATGAAATATATGTATTCATAGTAAGAGTTCAAATAAATCCTTTGCTTTTGGCTTAATTTTACATAATTTACTAAACCTACGTAAAATCCACCAACACGAGGGGCAATATGTTGTAGCATAATCAATATCTTCTCTATCAAAATCTGACATTCTTTTACGGGCAATACTTTCAATTACAGATGTTCGTCCCATCCAACCAGTTCCTCCTCCACAACACCAATGAGGAACATCAATAACTTCATATCCGCTCTTCTCAAGAGTAATATCAACTAACTTATCCACACCTTCTTTACCTCTATTTATTAATTGACATAAATGTTGAACCCCAATTTTTCCTGCTTTTTTTGATTTAGACGGATTAATATATTCCGAGATATAACTAAATTCTATATCAGTTTTCAATTCAGGTTTCAAATAATTTTTAAAAAGATAATAGCATGCTGGGCACAAAAAAATTACTTTTCTAAACCTTTTGAAAATTTCTGCGTTTTCATTAATACAAATTTCAAATTCAGATTTCAAACCACTTGCTAGTAAATGCCATCCACAACAAATTTCCTCTTCTAAAATAGTGAAATTAATATTTTGATTCAATAGATATTGAAGCGCATGTTCTGTATATTTTGGAATTCTTATCCTAGAAAGGCATCCCATAAAGAAAAGAGTATCAGATTCATGGGGGATTCCTTTTGGTTTCTTTATTCGCATTTTATTCGTTGGATATGGTGATCTATATTTATGAAAGTATTCGAGCATTTCATTTACTTCATCAAAAGTATTACCATCTTCAATATATTTTTGTTTTAGAAGAAATCTTTCAGATTTAGTTTCGCACTCCCCACAATGAACACAGTTATAAAGTTTATTATAATCTTCTTGAGAAAATTTAAGATCATCTTTTTGTCTAATTAATTTGCTTATTTCATTATCACTAAGAAAATTAATTGGATCTACTTCTTCTGTGGGATAATTTTTTCTCCCTTTTATTCGTTCTTTCATGATATCTAGTTAAATAATGAAAAAGAAGTAATTTCTTATAAGGATTTAATATGATTTTTATTAAGCTTGAAAAAATTCATATTTCCAACAAAAAAGAATAAAATTTTTTTTTGTTAAATTAAATCTATTTATCTTTTTTTAGTTTGACATCTGTTCTTTGAATTCCAACTTCTTTATTACTAGGCATTGGGGTTCCACAGTGATCTTTTAATCTTTCACTTTCTTTAAAAGCTTTATCGAGTTCCTTCTCTAACTCATCATCAGTTATTTCATTATCTGGCATATTTAACAAAGAGGAAATGCAATATTTAAAAATTTAGATTATGAAATATTGATATTCTGATTCCACATTTTTAAGAAAAAACGAATTGAAATATCCGAACTAATTTACTTATTATTGTTAATATATTCCAACATTGCATTTTCTTTATCAATCGGTCGCCGTTCTGGAACTACGATAAAATCGACATTTTTTTCATAGAAATCAGAGCTTAAATATAGATTACAATAGCATGCGCCATATTCTTTTATATCAGGAGGGGCATAATCACATGGGCAAATAAGATCTCGATCTAAATCTCTCTTACCACTTGCAAGTCGACATGGGCATGATTGATATCCATACGATTTCTTGTTATCTACCAATCCCTCTATTAAATCATTAAAAGTTTGTTGGTCTTTATTTAAAATCCAAAAATTTTTGTCTGCTACTTGTTTCACATATTTTTTCATTCCTTCTTTTGTTTCCATATCCATCATAATCCCCTCAATTCTCTAATAATTCCACATATTTATTTGGATTATATCCAACTACATGACCTTTTTCACAAACAAGAAAAGGATAGGATATTCTCTCTTGATATGTACTTTTTAAATAATCAAGAATTTTCGATTTATCTTTTAGTTCGATTTTATCAACATCAATAAATCTATATGTCATATTCCGGTCATTCAAGAAACTTTTGCATTTTTTACACCACATACAGGTTGATAAAGTGAAAAGGAGGATGTTGTCATTAACACCTTTTTCTCCATTGACTGTATTCGCAAGTTTCTCAATTAATTTTTCTACTGACATTATAATCAACCTTACTCATTAAAAGAATCTTAACTAATAATAATCTAATGTTAATATTTTATTAAGAATCCTTAGAATGAAAATTAGAAACTAAATGAAATTAAAATGAGTTTATTAATTATTAATTTTTTTATGTATTTTCTTGAAATGCATAGTATTCATTATGTTTCTTATTACAACTTATAGATGAAAATTTTATAAACTTATTTTTTTTCTTTTAATTATGGCTAAAGCAAATATTCCCATTATTATTACAAAAACTGATTGTCATAGATGTCATGAACTCAAAGCGTGGCTGAAAGAGAATGATGTTAAATTTATTGAAAGAGACATTGACGATGAAGAGTTTGTTCAGGAATTATTACACGATAAAAATTTTCTGGGGACATTCTGTGATGCAGATGGGTGTATCGTAAATTTTTGATGATTAATCTAAAAGCGAAAACACACCCGCTGTTTTACATAAGGGAAAATACTGGTTTAAGGAATTATGGGGTGTAAGTGGCCTCAGAATAAAGCAAGCGAAGAAATTATTTGATGTTAAGTAATTTTTTTCTAATTTTTAATTTTATATATTTTTTTTTAGTTCAGCTAATCTTTTTATAACTTTTCTGATTGCTCTTAATCCTTCCTCATCTTTTTCAACGCCATTCTTTCCTAAATCTCTAGACCACAAACTTGCTCCTAAATTTGCTCCAAAGGCACCCCCAGAAACAGGATGTATATGATTCTGTTGGAAAAAATCTAAAATACTCCGAATAGCAACTTCTTGACCACCAGATCTATCACCACCTACTGCTAACGCAGCTCCAATCTTATCTTTAAATACATTAGCATTCTTCGCAACCAAGGCACGATTACGATCTAAGACCGTTTTTAGTTGTCCTGATAAGCTCCCTTGAAATACTGGAGTCCCAAAAAGAAAGAATTTTGCCTGTTCCAATTTAGGATAAAGGTTTTCCATATCATCTTTATTTACACAACCTTTTTTCTCTCGAATACAATAATCACAATGAAGACAGAAGTTAATTTCTTTATTTCTTACAGTCCAATATTCTGTTTCAAATCCAAATTTTTCAGTAGCATAATTTAAAGCGTATTTAATGGCATATTCTGTCCCTTGTCTTCTTGGACTTCCACATATTCCAAGTAACAAATTCTTCCTTTCTATCATAATAATGCATTTTACTTGTTTTTATTAATAATTAATCATTATTGTATAAAAAAAAAGTTTTAAGATCTAAAACATTAATATTTAAAGATGGATTCAAGCAAACCAAGTTTAGCAAGAGTAAAGATTAAGTTTCCAGAACAGATATGGATCTCGGAAGTATTTAAAAATTACCCTGATGTTAAAATGGAAATTTCACATTTTCTTCCGTATGATCTTGAGAAATCTATTGGAAATTCTGCAATTGAGATAATGCATTACAAGATAGATTCAATTATAGAAGATATTAGAATTCATCCTTCTGTTTTAGAGTTAGGTGTTTTGGAAAAGGAAGAAAATAGAGTTAAATTTAATGTAAAAACAAAAGATCCTTATTTATTATATGCTATAATAAAGTGTGGCGTCCTTATTGACTTCCCTATAAGAGTTGAGGATGGATTTGCTTTTTGGAGATTAGTATCAAGTAGGGAACGAATAGATCAATTATTAACTCTCTTTGAGCAGAAAAATATTGATTTTGAATTATTGAGAATTGGAAATTCTCCATATAATATAGAAGATGATAAAAACAAATTAACCTTGAATGAATTGAATATACTTGACAAAGCTATTTCTTCAGGTTTTTTTGAAATTCCACGAAAAATTTCATTAGAAGAATTGGCTAATCAAATGGGGAAATCTAAATCAGCTTTATCAGTAATGCTTAGAAAAATAATTAAAAAGAAAGTCTTACTCGAGAAATAATTAAAATAAAAATAATAAAAAGATTTTAAAAAAAATTTAGATCCATTCTTCTCTTAGAATTTCACCTTGTAGGCTAACAACAATCGACTTGATAGGAACTTTTCTCTTTGCTCTCTCGGCTCCTTGTTTAGCAAGGTGTACAAGCCCAGAACAACATGGAACTTGCATGGTCATAACTGTAAGAGTGTTAATTTTTGCGTCGTCTATCCAACTGCGAATTTTCTCTATATAAATCTCTTGTCCTTGGTCTAATTTAGGACACGCAATCCCAACCGATTTGCCCTTTAAATATTCTGAATGATATCCTCCCAAAGAATGGGCTACACAGTCGGCAGATAGTAGGACGTCCGCTCCTTGAAAGTATGGTGCAGTAGGAGAGATTAAATGCATTTGAACTGGCCATTGACGTAATTGAGATTGCACTTTTCCTCCTGTTATTTGTCCCGTTTCATCAGTACTTTCAGCAAAAGTCATCGTTCGAGAACCAGGGCATCCACACGCAAAATCACCAGGTTCTGGAGTTGTTACATGGTGTTCATGCTCATTGGTTTTTAAGCTTTCCAACCGTTTTTCAACTGCTTCTTCATCAAATTCTACAGCTTCTCTTTCAATTATTTCTAGCGCGCCTTCGGGGCATTCTCCTATACAAGCACCTAAACCATCGCAAAAAATATCATTGACTACCCTTGCCTTTCCATCTATCACTTCTAATGCTGCTTCCGCACACGTTACAACACAATTTCCACACCCAGTACACAGATCCTCATCGATTTTTATAATTTTCCTATTAACTATTTTTTCTTGTTCTACTTGAGTCATATTTAGATCAAGTAGAAATTGTTATATATTTTTGATTTCGAACATGTTCTAAATATGAATATTTCCTTTAAATTTAGAACCTATAATAAAAACCTTAAAATAAGATGATTAAACTAATAACTCTATGAAGATTGTTATAATAGGAAATAATGTTTCCGGTACTTTTACTGCTCAAAATATAAGATTTCTAAATGAAGAGGCAGAAATCGAGATAATTACCCAAGAAAAATATCCCTATTATACAAGAGTTAATTTGCCTGAACTAATCTCAGAAAAAGTTACTATCGATAACTTAATTGTATTTAAAGAAGATTGGTATAAAAACAAGCGAATTGAATTGAATCTCAATACACGAGTAGAAAAAATTAACCCAAAAACTAAAACATTAATAATTGATAGCATCGATAATCCAATTTATTATGATAAACTGGTTTTAGCATTGGGAAGTACTCCTAATATTCCTCCTATTAAAAACGCTGTGAAATTGAAGGATGAAAAGAAAGGAGTATTCACATTACGAAGTATTAATGATTGTTTAGAGATAAAAGATTTTATTAGAAAGGAAAATGCTAAGAAAGCAATCGTTATTGGGGGTGGATTGCTTGGTTTAGAATTAGCAAACCAAATAAAAAATAGCGATTTGGATACAACAGTGGTCGAATTTTTTCCACGTTTATTACCAAGGCAGTTAGATCTGGAATGTGGAACTATGTTAAAAGAGGAAATCGAAAGTAAAGGGATTAAAGTTGTTTTAGGTGCAACTACAGAAGAAATACTAGGAAATGGATCAGTAACAGGTATTAGACTAAAAGGAGGAGAAGAAATAGATGCTGATATTGTATTAATTCAAGCAGGAATTAGACCAACAATAAATTTAGCAAAAGATGCTAATTTAGTTACGAATAAGGGTATAGTTGTAAATGAATATTTAGAAACAAGTGAAAAAGATATATTTGCTGTAGGAGATTGTATAGAATATAACGATCAGATATGGGGTATTATACCTGCCTGTATGGAGCAATCGAAGATCGTAGCAGCATCTGTCGTTGGAATGAAGAAGATAGAATACAAAGGCACGACTCCTAAGAATACACTTAAAATTTTAGGGTTAGAATTAACCTCAATAGGGATTATAGATCCTTCAAGAGAGGAAATATCTGGAGGGTGGGAGATATTAAAAAAAGCAGATAAGAAAGATTGCTGCTATAAAAAATTGATCTTAAAAGATAGTAAGCTCAAAGGAGCTATATTATTTGGAGATACCAAGGCAATATCCTACGTTTACAGTAAAATGGAACAAGAGGTAGATGGAACTGAACTTAGGAAATTGTTAGAGTTATATATTTATATATGTAAAAACTGTGGGAAAGAATATGATGAAGCTATAATGGAAGTCCTTTTTAAAGATCTTCCCGACAATTTTAAATGCCCTAATTGCAATGGGCCTAAAGAGGATTTTAAGCAAAGGGAATGAATATACATAAAAATGGTGATTATGATATGAAAATACATAGATGTAAAAGATGTAATTATCTATATGTTGATGAGGAACAGGAGATCCCATTTAAGGAGGTTGGAAATGAGTGGAGATGCCCTAAATGTCGATCTTCAAAAAATTTCTTCATTGAAAAAGAAATTCCCAAAAAGAATTGAACTTGACTTTTTTTTACAAAAAAACATTAGATATAAAAATAGAAACATCTAATTCCTATTTAATTCAATTAATTTAATTTCAAAGAATCGTGATTCAATATGGGAGAAGAAAGGGTAATTGAGCATTCAAAACTGAATATGGCTTCATATGGATTCGGTAAATTCTTAACTGAATTTATGGAAATGGCATTTACTGTATGGTTATACTCTTTTTATGTGAGAACTATTGGTGTTGATTCATTAATCATCGGAACAGCGGTTGTAATATATGCAATATGGAATGCTGTAAACGACCCTCTTGTTGGCTATTTAACAAATAAACCTTTTAAATTCACAAAAAAATGGGGAAGAAGATTTCCATGGATAATGATTGGCGGTATCGCATATATATTGAGCTATATTCTAATATTTACACCTCCAGATGTAGATCCTCAATCAGGAGCTTGGATTTTTTTCCTTTGGTTCATTGCCTCAACTTGCATCTTTGACACCTTTAATTCAATATTTTTCGTTAATTTTGCATCTCTGTTTCCTGATAAATTTCGCTCCGTAAATGAACGTAGGAAAGCAACAGGAATACAAACACCCATTGGAATAGTTGGGGTAGCATTAGGTGCCTTATTACCACCTATGATAATAGATAGTGGAGAGGCTTCTACATTTATACTAAATGCAGGATTGGTAGTAATTATAGGAATAGTTGTTTTAATGCTTTCTATCCCAGGTAGCAGAGAAGATCAAGTTACAATTGATCGTTATCTTGAAAAACATGATCTTGAAGATAGAGAATCCTTCTTTAAAACGCTAAAACTTTCTCTAAAGCAAAAATCATTCTTATTTTTCATAATTACATATACGCTTTATAGATCACTTGTAATATCTTTCCAAGCATCAATCCCATTTTTTGTTGAGTTTGTACTAGAAGAAGAGGTTCAAACGTTATTATCTGCGGGATTTCTTGTAGGAGCATTAATATCATCACCACTATGGGCTTATATCGCCCAAAAGACTAATAATAATAAGACGGTCATGTTAATAAATAGCTTTCTGTTGACAATATTCACAATTCCATTTATATTCCTTAATAGCGTTACTATAGCATTAATTGTAATGATATTCTGGGGTTTTGGACTTGGAGGTTTTTGGACAATGCTAGCTCCTACCTTTGGTGATGTTATAAATGAATCAGTAGCTAATAACCAAAAACGCCAAGAAGGTATTTTTAATGGATTTTTACAATTCTTTGGACGAATGGCTATATTAGTGCAAGCGATTAGTTTCGCATCAGTACATACGCTCACGGGATTTGTGGAAGGCGGTGCTCTTATAGATCAACCATCTTCAGCAATATGGGGAGTACATGTTCATTTCGCCTTAATTCCGGCTATATTTATGCTCCTAGCGATGATAGTCTTCTGGAAATTTTATGATCTAACTCCAGATAAAGTGCTACTAAACCAAGAAAAAATCATCGAACTCAATTTATAACTCGTGTAGTAATAATATCTTTTTTTTCTTATTTTTCTTAATTTAAGAAATCTCTGATTTCAGTACAATTTATAAAATATTAAATTAATATTTTTAATATACATTCAATTTCAATCCATAGAATTATTTATATTATCTTAAAATTAAAAAGAAGTGTTGTATAT
>JAHQWI010000014.1 GCA_029856085.1 Promethearchaeia archaeon
GCGTTGCACTTTGCTGGGAATTTGTGCGCACTAGAACAGCTCGGCGCTTATTAGACCATGTAGATATAGTGGTAGGTGGATCTTGCTGGTGGACTTTACCTGAAAGAGAAATTCCAGGATATAGATCAGACCTACGCAAAACGATTATAGAAATGATGGAAGAAACTCCGGGTAAGTTTGCTCAAATGGTAGGGGGTCCTGTAGTGCATGCTGCCCATGCGGGAGATTTCGAAGGTGAAACACCCTTTATGCCAGATATTCCATATAAGTCTTACTATCTTGGAGAGACTCAGATTGTGGATGGTAGTGGTAAAATTCTGGCCCGTTTGAGCCGAGAAGATGGCGAAGGAGTCATTTTAGCCAATATTGATATAAAGAAAAAATGGAAGCCCTCCGAACCCATCCCAGACCGGTTTTGGATCCCGGATATGCCGCAAGAATTAAAGCAAGCTTGGAATATATTTAATAAACATGGAGAGAAATACTACCTTGAGACGACCAAACCTTATCTGGATACACAGCTTAAATAAGTTTCAGGATTGAAATTGATAGAGGTTAAAAAATGATTAGAACGTTTATTGCTTTAGAATTAAAAGATAAAGAAACCTTAGAGAAAATTCAATCTTTCGGAAATCAATTGAAAAGTAACCAATCTAATCTAAAATTAGTAGAACCACAAAATCTTCATATGACTGTTAAATTTTTAGGAAGCATTGAAGAATCCTTAGCTCCGAAAATTTATCACATTCTGAAAGAAGAAATCAACGATAAGCTATTTCAAAGCAAAACTTATGAATTCAAATTAAAAGGAACTGGCCAATTTAGAAAATATTCAGTCCTATGGATAAAGCTGGGGGGCAATATACAATTTTTACAAACCATAAAGGATAACGTAGAAGCATTGCTAAATCAAAAACTAAAGATTGAAAAGGATAAACGGACTAAATTTACTCCCCATTTAACAATAGGAAGATTAAAACCTAATAAAATTAACTATAAAAACTTTGAAAGTTTTAAAAAACTCATTAATGAGCATAAAAACTATGAATTTGGACAGTTTAAGATAAGTAATGTGAAATTAAAAAAATCTGATTTAACACCAAAAGGACCAATATATTCTGTTTTGGAGTTTTAAAAGAAAATGTCCCCGATAAAGGCAATTGTTTGGGATTTAGATGGAACACTTATTCATTTTAACATAGATTGGCTTCGAGCACGGCGGGAAGCTATAAGTATTTTAAAAAAACATGGAGTCCCTAAACATATTCTCACAGTTAAAAGTAGTATTTTAGAAAATATACGGTTAGCCAGAAAATATTTTGGAACATCGGGATATGATGCTGAAGAAACGGAAACAATTATTAGAGATGTTGATAAAATAGTTAATGAAATTGAATATGAAGCTGCATTGGAAGCTACAGCTGTAAATGGAATTGAAAAAGTCCTTGAATTTATAAGGATAAAGAAGTTGAAACAAGCCATATACACGTTTAATACATATAGAAATGCAAAAGCATCACTTGAAAAAATAGGAATGTTGGAATATTTTGATGTTATAGTAGGTAGGGACCACGTGAAAAATGCAAAACCTCATCCGGAGCATTTAACAACGATTTGCGATAAACTTAATGTAAATCCTTCAAACATTATAGTTATTGGTGATAATCATCGCGATATTGAGGGTGCTTTCAACGTCGGAGCAAAATCTATTGCCCTTAAGACTAAATTAACAAAACTAACTAATTTAGAGATTTTAGAAAAAGCTGATAGAATTATAGAAGAAAACGGAATGCCAACAAAATTAATTCATGCCATCGAAGATTTTTTATGAACCAACGGCAAAAAATATAAATACTCGCTTAATTATAAGTGATATATTTCATAATATAACGTTAAAACAATACTAGTTAAAGGGTTAAAAAATGAGAATTGAATACGATCTTGACATCCTTAAGCCACATCAACCTAGCATCGATGAAGTCGCCCGAACACTGGAGAAACTGAAAGGCGTCAGATCTGTCAGTATAAAGGTTGACGAGATTGACCAGAAAACAACTTCTATTTTTGTAACTATTAAGGGGACTGGAGATATGGCTATTGAGGAAATTACAGATACATTGGAAGAGTTGAATTGTGCCGTCCATAGTGTGGATAGGGTACAGGTGGAAAATTGGAGATAATTTCTGTTTTAAATCAATTTTTTATTACCAAATTACCATAATAAGAAAATTTAATAATTCAAAAATACTGCTAAAAAAATATAAACAAATTTAATGTGTTGAAAAAAAGGCCCTTAATATGTCTAATCCAACCATAATTAAAGTCCTTCAAGAACAAGGCTCCATTTCAGATGAACTTGATTATGCACTCATGAATTATTTGTTAAAAAACAGAGGTAGAGGTTATACGGCGTGCCAGCCTTGCTTAGTTGAATTAGAAGGAGGAAAAAAAGCTATTAAAATGAGTATTGATAATACTTTCATTGGTAAAGATAATCAGTTGATGGGTTTAGGGATTGTTGGGATATTGTTAATCGACAATGACTCATTAAATGTAATATATTGTACTCCTAAAGAGGAATTAGACGCCAACATAGAAAAGTTAAGAAATGCGGGGATAAATCCACAAAGCAGACCAAAAGGTAAGTATTAATTCTTTTACAGACCTTTAAGAACACGTGATTGTTAATTTAATTATATTTTAAATTTCTATTTCTTGTATATATGATCCGCAAATCTATAATAATTGTTGTATTTAATATTTATAGCATAGAAAATGTCTGAAATAAAAATAGAAAGCACAATTCGGGACTATTTATTAGAAGAAGGATTATTAAGAAAAAAAATTAAGGATCCCAAACTTGATTTTGGATTTCAATTTGCCTTTCCTCCGGGTCAAGGAGGCCATATAATGGCAGTTTTTAAGCCTAAAGATAAAAATTTAATCATAGTATCAAGCGGCACGCAAATATCGGACCAACACATTAATGCGTTAAATTTATTGAAAAATAATAAGAAATTACATTACTTCATGGATCTTCGAAAATTCTTTCTTTTAAAAGACGTATTCTTTCGCATTGATGTTAATCATTATCGATACGAGATTAGTGATCAAAAATTTCTAAAAGAAGATAGAATTATTTCAAAGAATTCTTTATTTAAAAGCATTAGAAAAGTATTTAATTGTGCAGCATATAGCAATATAATATTAGCGCAATACTGCTCGGGAAAAATTAAAGAAGAGGACTTTGATAAGTCCAAAGATTTTAGTGAGTCCGATTTTTCATTATATTCTTAGTATATTGTTTCTGGTGAGTTAAAAATTTTTAAAAGCTGGCTTAGAGCACTAGGAAAATTAGATTATGTGCAAGGTAAGGATCGCCCCGATGTAGAATGTATCTTATGTGCTGTTAAAAACAATGATGAAAGAGTAGTATCATTGAAAGTATATGAAGATGGTATATGTTTTATTTGCTTAAATCTTTATCCATATAATCCAGCACATTCAATGATCGTACCAAATAGACATATTCTTAGATTCATAGAACTTACAAAAGATGAAATTGTACATATTAATAGAGCAATTCAGGGGTTTCAGTTATTATTGGATGAGTTGTATAGTCCTAAAGGATATAACATAGGAATGAACGAGGGTAATGCCGGAGCAAGTATACCTCATTTACATTTTCATATTGTTCCTCGATATGGTGAAGAATTAGGATATATTGACATTATAGGTAAATCGAGGATTGTGGTTGAGGGATTAGACTCTGTGAAACAAAAAATTGAATCTAATATAAAAAAATATTTGAATAAGGAATTTTTCGAGAGCTTTTAATTTTTTAAACAATCTACTCCCATTCTTTTATGATACTTTGAGATGGTTCAACAAGACAGATTGTTTTTAATATATCTAAAGTCATCATATGCATTTTTTGGTTAAATGAGGATACGCAATCTTCAACAACAACTGTATAGAAGCCTCTATTACATGAATCTCTAGCGCTTGAAGCAACACCAAATTCAGTTGCTATGCCAGTAAATAGAATCGTATCTATACCTTTATTTCTCATTAGATATTCAAAATTTGTGCCAATAAATATGCTTGCTGTGTTTTTTTCAATAATTAAATCAGTATTTAAAGGCGCCACTTCGCTAGATATTTCAGATCCAGGAGTCTCTGATTCTAAAAATCGCGGTAATTTTTCAGGATCCTTAATTTTAAATCTTTTCATAAACATGAAAGTTCTGAATGATGACTCATAATCTTTGGGAAGGGGTGTTATTTTCGAATAAATAATTGGAATTTTTTTAACTCTTGCAGCTTCTATAAGTGATTTTAATTCTTTAAGAAATTCATTTTTGTTAAAGATCCCGTTTACCAATAAATTTTGGACATCCCATACTAATAGTAGCGTATGGCTTGGGTCAATTATTTCTTTTAAATTCATATACATAAAATAACACAACTCAATAATTGTTATTATTCATTTTAGAGAAGAAGTTTTAAGACATATATTTTAATTATTATAAATTTAATGCTATGGATAGATTTTAGAAATTAAAAAGTAAAGGAAAAAAAAAAACTTAATTAAATATAAATCCACTTATCGTGTAGCATTTCTAATATCCGCAGCTGTGACTCTCTTCCTTTTGTCAGCCTTACAGACTGTTATAGCTTCTTTGGTCGCATTTGCTGCAGATGTCTCCAAAAAGTCAATTAACTTGTCTAAAGCTTCAGCTGCTACTAAATCTGCTCCCTCTTTTTTCATTAATCTTCGAATTGGAGCCTTAGCAATATATCCTTCAGACTTTTTCTTGGCGGGTGCTGCTTTCTTAGCAGGTGCTTTCTTTTTTGCCATAATTTTATTCCTCCACTAAATTTTGATTTTGTTTGTTATTTTTAAATTAATAATTAATTATAACTACACATTTCTATTATATAAATGTTATGATTCGAATTGATAATCTCTTCATAGAAAATTTTGGAATCGTTATGTTCGAAAATTAGATCGTTTTATTAATATGATATTAATTTCTAATAAAAACTATTTTTTAGTTTTGTCGGAAATAAACGCTTTATTACTTAATTTTTCGATTTTTCACTTTTATTAATGTTTCAATAAATCTTAACGAAAATTAATTAACCCATTATTAACCATTGTTAAATTTTTATCGCAACCACAGTTTCAAAAAATCTAAGTTTAACTAAATTGAAACATGAAAATAATGCAATTAAATTTTTTTAGATTCTATTGTTTTTAAGCATAAAGTAAATGCTTTAAGCTTGAAACATTAATTATCTTCATCCAATCTTTTTTATCCAAATTTTTTGTAAAAAATAAAGTTAAAATATAAGATATTTGACTATTTCATTATAATTAAAAAAATAATTACGTTTTTCATTTAGATTTGGAGATAATTTGTACTAAATATGAGTGAACTAGAAGAATCTGAAATTGAGGAAGCACTTCAATCATTAAATTTTACCAAAAATGATTCAAAAGTATTGCTAACTTTATGTAAATATAAGATATTAAGCCCTGCTGACATTGCAAAACATTCAGGAGTAGATAGAGCAAGGGTTTATGATTCTTTAAATAGATTAATAGATAAGGGCTTCATTCAAAAAGAACCTATTAAGAGAGGGGCTAATTACCAAGTGATTCCCATATCACGGATATTTAAAACAATACGGGATGAATACAAGCAAAAGATTGAAGATACACTAGTACTAGAGAAAGTAATTGCTGAACTTGAGATTACTAAAGAAGAAACTGAACCTCGCGTTTGGGCAATAAGTTCAAGATCAAAAATTAGAAAAAAAATAAAAGAACTAATCAATACTGCAAAAGAACGAATCTTTTTTATTCTTACTCCTGATTTACTTATGAATGAATTAGGAGGATACGAATGGGTTTTACGAGAACTATGGAATAAAAAATTTTCTACCGATATCCAGATTGTTATCGCATTGAAATATAACGAGTTTTTAAAAGAAGAAATTAAAAAACTACTAAAAGTGTCTGTCGTAATCCACTCAATTGAAGGAGATAGTGTATTACCCTTTGGATTATTAATTGTAGATAACCAATTCTTGCTTACTACCCTCGATCAGGTAAAAGAAGCACCAGAATATACTTCAGGATTATGGTTAGAGCATGGTACTCCAAAACAAATTATAGGCTATGAGCATCTCTTCAAATATTTTATTACAAGCCAGTGCAAATTAATAAAATTAACTCCTAAAAAAGTACAATATACAAGCTAGATTTTATTTTATTATTACAAAAAAATAATCTAATTCAAATTTTTAAAAAGATATATATTTTACTTTAAAACAATAAATAATATAAGTCAAAAATTAGGATAATATTCTCAATTAGTATTAGGAAAAAAAATTAGTGGGTAATTATGTCATATCGCGGTAAAGTGATTCTGTGCGGAGATGCGGGAGTAGGAAAAACTAGCCTCTTAGCACGGTATGTAGATGATTTATTTAGTGAAGAATACATACAAACTGTCGGAGCTAATTTCTTAATAAAGGAAATAGATCTAACTATGATATTAGACAAGCTTGATATAAAAAATCCTAATTTAAAAAATGATATTAAAGAAAAGGGATTTAAACTCTATTTTTGGGACATCGGGGGTCAAAAACAGTCTCTTTTTTCCACAGAATATTATTTCGTCCAAGCAGTTGGAGCTATGGTTATTTTTAGTTTAGATCGATCTGAATCATTCGAAAATATTGATTTTTGGATATCGAAGTTAGAAGAGTTAAGTGGTGATGTTCCATTTATTTTAGTTGGTAATAAAATGGATTTAAAAAGAAAAATTGATAAAGAAAAGATTGATAAAAAACTAAAAGAGTTAGAAGTACAATATTTTGAAACCTCAGCAAAATTAAATGAGAATGTAGATAAAGCTTTTGAGAGCTTATCAGTTCAAATTTTGAATAATTTAAAATAGGTTCTAAATAATCTTAAATATTAAAGTTTATTTTTGTCTTCAATAACTTCATTTTATATTTTAAGAGTATTCCGAAGATTATGAGTACCTTATTGATTCCCGTTGCTCCTTTATCAAGGACAAAATCACGTCTTAGGGATTGTTTTCCAAAAGAATTACTTAAGGATTTAACTATAGCCATGTTTAAAGACTTGGCAAAAAAAGTCCAGAATGTTGAATGCTTCGACTGTAAGATAATTTATTGCCATAACGAAGAGATTTTAGACCTAGCAGAAGAGTTTGGATTAATTGGAATTAAAGAAGAGCTCACTCGTCCACGTAAATCGTTTGATTTAGTAATCAATGACCTGAACAATATTGCAATAAAAGATTATGATGCGGTTAGTACTATATTTACTTTTTTGGATGTAATATTAATATCCGAAAATAATTTAATGGAAATCAGTAATTTAATGAAATTAAACCAGCTTGTTGTTTGTCCTGCAATTCACTCAGCAGGAATCTCTATCTTCGGAAGAAATCCCCCCGACATTCTGCCTACCCATTTTTCAAATACAAACATTCCTTCATTTGTTGCCTTATTAAAAGATGCTCAAAGTCGGAACTTAAAGATTAGTATTTACGATTCATTAAAAGCTAGTTGGGATGTAGATATTCCTCAAGATTTATATTTGTCGTATATGTATTTGGAAATATTTAACTTAACTAACACCGAAACATATAAATTTTTAAAGAAAAATTTAAAATCAACAATAATAAAAAAGAATAATAATAACAATCGTGTGTTTGAAATTAAAAAGAAAAAAAATAACATTTAAAAAGTAAATACAATATTTAGTTTTACTTTTTCTCCTAATATTTCCTCTACAAGCGATTGGAATTCCTCTCTATCATTTTTTAAAGAATTTAGGTATCTAATATAATCTTTATTTTTTCTGTCATAATCATTATTAATATGCTCGAGTTTGACTGTATTAATCGATATTTCATTTTTCAATTCCTCTAATTTCTCAGCTAAACCTGCTGCTTGAATTTTTCCTTCTACTGCTTTTATTTCTTCTTTAAGCTTTAAGTATTTTTCGATATTTGTTTGAAGTATTTTTTCATCGAAGATTGCATTGATATGCTCAATTGTTTTTTGTTTAGTATCTGTTTTAAGATTTAATCTATTTTCTTCTAGTGCGTGTCTTAATTGGACCATTAAACTAGTAAATTTGGGTAAATCTTTTCTTTCAGAAGAGAGGATCCTTATCGGATTTTTAAGAAAATCTCTCAAATAATTTAAATCTATATTAGGAACATGAGAAGTTCCTTTTTCTAATTCAAATTTAAATTTCTTTAGAGCTTTTTTAAAGCCGATTTCATCATTTATTTTCATTTGTAGCTGAAATTGTTTATCTTTTTCGATTTCCAATTCCTTAAATAAAATATTTTTTTCAAGTTCTATAAGTTGTGTATTTAATTCATTTTGTCTCTTTTTCCTCTCTTCTAATTCAGTTTCAAACTGATCTAAATCTGCTTTAGCGTGTTCAATATTTTCTTTTAGTGTAAAGATTTTAGGCAATTTCTTTAATAGATATTCGGCTTCTTTTACCTCATTATATTTCTTTCTTAAAAATTCGTCTAAACCAGCTTGTTTTTTACCTAATTTGCGAGTTATATAGTTTAATTCTTTAATTTGAGGTTGGACTTCTTTCTGAAATTTCGGTAGCGATTTTCTCGCAATTTCATTAATGCTTGTAAATAACTTTTTAATCGAATTTAGTAAATCAAATGTTTGGTCATAGGTTATTTCCTTTTCAGGAATCTCAATCTCATCTATTTCTTTTCTAATTCGATCTGAGAAAAGATTGAGAGATTTTTTAGCCTTCTGATCAATTTTTTCCTTTCCGGTTTCTAAGAAATGATCTAAACATACTTTAATTTCGATTAAATTATCCCTAATTTCTAAAATTAACTTTCTTAGAGCCTTTTTTATTTTAGAAAAAAGAGAATTAATTTTTTCAGTATAAAATTCTTCAAAATCCTCTAAGTTTTTTTCAATCATTTTATACTCTAATTATATCTATTTTATTGGTTTAATAATCTTTCTTTCATTCATATATTTTTGTAGTACTTTAGGAATGGATATTGAATGGTCTTCTTGTTGGTAATTTTCTAAAATAGAACAAATGGTACGCGATGTTGCAATCGCCGTTGAATTTAGAGTGTGTAAAATTTCCTTAACTTGATTACTACCAACTTTACCCATTCTAATTTTCAATTTTCTTGCTTGATAATCTAAACAATTGCTACATGATACTAATTCACGATACGTTTCTGAGGCAGGAAACCATACCTCTAAATCATATTTCTTAGCAGCATTATCATTTAATTCTCCAGAAGCAATGTTTACAATTCTATAAGGAAGCTTCAATTCTTTAAAAATCTCTTCCGAATTTGCCATTAACTCCTCATGGTATTTCCATGAATCTTCAGGTTTACAGAATATAAATTGCTCTACCTTTTCAAATCGATGCACTCTAAATATTCCTAGTGTGTCTTTTCCGTGGGATCCTGCTTCTCTTCTAAAACAGGAAGAAATTCCAGCATATTTAAGTGGTAATTTATCAGGATCGATTATTTCGTCATAATGATAAGCAGCTAAAGTCTGTTCGGAAGTAGCAATCATGAAAAGGTCTTCCCCCTCGATCTTATAAAGCTGATCTTCAAAATCCGCTAATTCTGCTGCAGCCTTCATTATTTCATGTTTAGTGAAAAATGGGGTCCATATTGGAATGTAATTTTTGCTAGTAAGTTTATCTAGTGCATATTTCAATAGTGCTAAATTTAAGTGAACAATATCTCCTTTAAGGTAGTAAAATCTTGATCCTGCTACTTCAGATCCTTTCTTTGTATCAGCCCCATCAATTATGGTGATTAAATCAACATGAGATAGTGGTTTAAACTCGAATTTTGGTATTTCACCGACATGTCTTACAACTTCATTATCCTCTTCAGTTTCACCAATAGGAACAGAATCATGTAAAATATTTCCAACGATATAGCGATATTTTTCTCGTTGGTCAAAAAAATCAGTTCTTTTTTTTTCTAATTCATCTATTTCTGTTTTTATTTCTTTAGATTTTTTGATTGCTTCCTCGGCTTTTTGGTTTTCTCCTTTTTTCCTCAATTCCCCAATTTGGGAAGAAATATCATTTCGCTGTTTTCTTAAATCTTGCAATCTTTGTAAGACTTCTCGCCACTTAATATCATACTCTAAAACTTTTTCTGCATTTGAAGGATCCTTAAACCGTTTCTTTTCTGATTCGATTACTTTTTCAAGATTTGTTCGAAATAACTCTATATCAAGCATTCTAAATCTCCATTATTTTTTTGGAAAATTAAATTTTTTATTCATGTTGAATCCTGTCAGCGATAGTAGAACGAGCTAAGGCAGTTTTAATCTTTCCCTTGTCATAACCAACTGTCTCAATAATTTTCATAATTTTTATTCTTCTGGCCTTACCTTTCAAACCTTCTTCTGCCATAAATTCCTTAGCAAATTCTTCTTTCTTTGAATCTTCTTGTTGTGCCATATAAGTTAGTAATGATCTTTTAATAAAAAGTTTCACGAGAATAGTATAAAGACTATAGGTAAAGTTGAATTATTCTTCAACTATTGGATCGTAGATTTTGTAATTATATATTACATTTCTGCCATTTGCCATGCATAAAAAATATATAAGAAACCATACTAGGGTGATTTATGAAATTCAAACAAAAAAACTTAGTTTACTTAATGATCGTATTAATAAGTGCTATAATCACATTAGGGGCCATATTCTCACTTAATGGTATTCAAACTGTCAATTTTTATGAAGAAACCGATTTCAATGCTCAACCATTAAGTTCAGATTACGAACAATTTTCAAAAGGCAATTTTTCTGGCTATGAATTCTCATCTTATAATCTTTCGGTTTTTCTAGATGAAGATACTTCGACGGTAGCAGGAAATTTAACGGTAGATTATTATAATGATGATCCTGTAAATTATACTCAAATACCTTTCCATATTTTTGCTTCTGGAATGCAATTTGACCAGAGACCCGGATATATTGAAATTTTAAACGTAAGTACATTGGAAGATCCTAAAGTAGAATTGGATTATGATGTCTATTCTAATATTCAATTAATGTGGGTAAATTTAACTAATGATTTAGAGCCTGGAAACCGTACTTCCTTTAAAATATCTTTTAATACAACCCTTCCTGATGGAGGTATAGATCGTGCGA
>JAHQWI010000015.1 GCA_029856085.1 Promethearchaeia archaeon
GTATCTGAAAATGTTGTAAAACAATTAGCCTATAACATAAGAACACTATCAAATGTTGATATAGGGATTGGTATTAGTGGCGTTGCTGGACCAACAGGCGGCACTCCTGAAAAACCCGTTGGCACAGTCTATATTGGATTCTCAACGGAAGAAGAAACTCAAGCTAATAGATTTGATTTTAAGGCAGATAGGATAATGTTTAAAAAATTGGTTTTAGAGAAAATTATAGAACATTTAGAGCAAGTAGTGAAATTAAATTAAAATATCAACGATTAAATCATTTTAAATTAATTTTCCATTTTCCATTATAGTTCTTTTAGTACCGTCTTTATATTCTACAGTAATATTTGCGTTAGGAGCAGTAACAAAATCCCAATGCATTTGAGAGGTCGAAGTTCCACCGAAGGATTTATTGAATCCAAATGCAACGTGAACACTCCCATTTATTTTTTCATCAGTAAGAATATATCCAATAGCTTTTGTTATAACAGGATTACATCCTATACCGAGTTCTCCAATATTATATGTCCTAATTTCAGGAACATTATTTGCTCTATCGATCTGTTCACATTGCTTAAAAGCATTAGTTAGAATATCTAAATTAGAGTCGGCTGTGACTTTCTCAACTAATAGTTTTCCATCCTTAAAAGGCAATTCTACGTTTTTCACAAATTTATGAGTGTATCTTTCTTTAGTCAAAGGACAAAATATCTTTCCTTCTCCTCGAGTCTCTATAGGTGCGAAAAAGACTTCACCCGCTGGCAGATTTCCTCCTAGATCACCTAAAGCTATTTGTTCTTCTGATAAAATTCCGTCATCAAGTATCTTTACTCTATTTTCAACCGAAACCCAGAATTCTGTACCATAACTATCGCTCACATACACTTTTTTTGCATTTTCGAACTTATCTCCTAAATTTTTCACTATTCTTGTGAACTCTTCGGTTGGAATGCACATTCCATCTACAATGAATTTTTCAAATAAATTATAATCGATATTAAAAAATTTAGCTGCTTTTTTTGAAGGCCAAGCGGCATAACACCATTTCTTACCAGGGGCATATTCCTCTTTAAAACCGTAGAGTATATTCCTAATAGGTGCTATTGATTTTTGATAAGCCTCAAGTTTTTCTTTTGGAGCTTTATTCCGAATAGAAGGATCTTCAAGTGGTTCTATTGCGATGTAGGCATCAATATTCTCTATTAATTTCAAATAATGCAGAGGTGTTTTTTCAATAATATTAGCCTTTATTAAATCATCCGTAAAAATTGACTCATCAAAATAATCACTTGTAGAAGTGATATGGGGAATCCCACCCTTTCTTAGAATACTTAATCCTATTTCTTCTAACAATTCATGAGTATAAAAACCACCTTTTATAAGAACATACTCGCCCTCTTCTTTTATATTAATGCTTCTAGCAATGTTTTCTGCGCAAGTTTTAATTTTTTGTTTATCAATCATAGTTTTAAGAATAATACAATGATAAAAAATCTTTTAATTCGAACTTATTCAAATCGAATGCTGATTTAAAATTCTAAAATTAGCTCAATGGCAAAGAGTTTATTAAAATTAGTTGTTATAATTTAAGTATTGAAAACAATATTTTTTTGCCAAAATTTCTTACAATTAAAATTAGATAACTGAAATTATTCAAGATGGTCGTTCGAGAAGCTGGATTAATGTTCAGGGGTTTTACGTTAGTAAAGAAAACTTTTCATAAGACAGATAAAGGAAAAATTGATATAGATCTGCGAAGTGGGCTATTAGATGCTATTATGTCCTTTGCAGAATCAGCGTTTGCGGAGAGTTCAATTGAATATTTTCAAGGTAAGAAATTTATTATTGTATTTACTAAGGAACAAATCAAGTCTGATGATGGCATAGAACCTGAAAATTTAACATCCTATGCTATTCTGGACAGAGAGAAAAAAATAGAAAAGTATATCCATAAGATAATCCAACCTTTATTAAAAAACGTAGTAAATGAATTTATCTCCTTAAATATGGGGAAGAATTTATCAGAAGTTTCTCAATTTAGGGATTTTAAAAATAATTTAGATGATATCTATGGATCAGATACGCAAACAGTTGAGCAAAAACTCAAAGGGGTTTTTTCATAAAAACATTATTAATATAAACAGCCTTAAAACTATATCTTCTTTTTCCTTTGTGATTCCTTAAGAAACCATAAGATTATTGGTAGTGCTATTGTAGCATCTGATATGACCGTTGAATATTTTGCATTTTCATTTACTTTCCCCCAGGAGATAGCTTCTCTTAATGTAGCTCCACTTAATCCTCCAGGTTCAGGACGATCCATTGTAATTTGAATGGCATATGTTGCAGAATTTGGGCAAAATTGTAATGATTGCATTATAAAGTTCTTCGGTACCCCACCCCCCACAAAACAAACTCCAGCTTTTTTAGCATCCCAAGCTAAGTTGACCATTTCAAGCATATCCTTAAAATGGTTTAAATTTATTTTTTGATTATGGAATCCTAATTGTAAAGCAAGACCTGAATCTGTAAATGCAGGGCAAAAAATTGGGACGTCTTTCTGCTCGCAAATCTTTAAGATGGATTGAGAATCTTTTGGAAGTTGCTTACCGAGAAACCTCAAGAATGAGCTAACGGACATTTGGGGATCGGGTATCTTTAGATTTGAAATAAAATCTTCAATTCCTTCATATACCTTATTTGGCATGAATACATCATAAATTCTATTCATTTCAGCTTTATGCAAATCTGAATCATTTAAATCATTTAAATTAATAGATCCTCCTTGTAAATGATGATATCCTAAGGCTTCTGCTAGATCGTGTGTTAGGTTTGCGCCTGTAGACACTAAAATATCAATATATCCTTCTTTTATAAAATCATATACTACTCTTTGCATTCCTGCGGGAACAAGAGCTCCTGCCAAACCAAAAAACTTTATACACTCCTTATCTTTTGTCATTTCATTATAGATTTCACACGCTAAAGCTAATCTCTTGGCATTAAATCCAGCATTTTTTAATGAATTAATGAGGCTTAAAATACTTGTTTCATTTGTAATTTCCAACTGATTTACTCTTTTTAAAAAATCTTCTAAATTTTTTTCTGACATATAAATCATTATAAATTATTGCTTCTAATAAAGTCCATAACTTCAACAATCAATTTTGCTGCCAAAATACATGTCATTTTGTTTTCCAAATCTAAATTAGGGGCAACTTCAACTAAATCAAACCCAACAATATTAAAAACCTCTGTTATTTCTTTCAAGATTTTCCATATATCACGATAAGAAAAACCACCCGGTATTGCATAACCCGTACCTGGAGCAATCGAAGGATCTATAGCATCAATATCAATTGAAATATATAAACTTTTAATATTTGATTTTTTAAAAAATTCCTTTATACTATCTATATAATAATCTAAGCCATCAATGATATGATAAGCGTTGAGGTACTTGATGTTTTCAGAACTGGCTAAGTCAAATTCTTCAATATCAATATCACGAGTACCAACAATTAATAAATTATTATTATTAACGTATTCTAAGTCATAAATTCTATGAGAAATAGTTGCATGAGAATAAACTCCTTTATCCCATTCTTGATAAAAGTCTAAATGAGAATCAAAAATTAACACGCCAAATTCATCTTTCTTTTCCAATTGATCACCAACGGCCTTTACTACAGGGTAAGTGCAAAAATGATCTCCACCTATCATAACTGGGATTATTTTTTCATTTTGATTATAGAGTTTTTTAAGGAAATTATATATGGTGATAAGGTTCAATTCAACATTGGTTGGTTCAATTTTAATATCTCCCACATCTACAGCTTGAAAGTTTGGGATATGGAATCCTAATTCAGTGGTATATCCAATATCATTTGTTATGTTTCTAATTTTCTCTGGAGCTATTGAGGAATTAGGTAGATCTGAGGAAGTTAAGTAATCCCATGGGATACCAAAAACAACAAAGCGAGTATCTTTATTTAAATCTTCCCTAAAATCAAAAAATCTCATTCTAAGAATCTCACATTTTATCTAAAGTTTCAATTCCTAAGATCTTTAATCCAATCTTAATAACCATTTGCACACATTTTATTAGTAATAGTCTTGCTCTTTCTAATTGTTTATTATCAGAAATAACAGGGCATACACTATAAAAAGAATTAAAAATTTGACATAATGTCAAAAGATATTGAGGAATTAAATGAATATTATACTTCTGAGCTGTTTGATCTATAATTTCAGGAAAATAATTCAATTGTTTTACCAAACTCTCTTCAGTTTCATGATTCAACAAATCCCATTCGATATCTAAATCAATATTCTCACTTGATTTTGAAATTATCGATTCAATTCTCGCATAACAGTATTGTATATATGGTCCAGTTTCTCCTTCAAAAGAAATACTTTGTTTTGGATCAAAAACAAAATCTGATTTAAGATTAAATTTTAAGATGAAGAATTTTAAAGCACCGATACCTATAAGATTCGCTCTCCTTTCTTTTTCTTCTTCTTTAATATTAGGATATCTTTTATTTACCTCCTTATAAGCAAGTTCTATCATTTCGTCAATAATATCATCAGCATCAACTATAATTCCTTCTCTACTCTTCATTTTCCCTTCTGGGAGACTAATCATACCATATGAGAGGTGAAACTTATCTTCTTTAAACCCAATCATCTCTAGCACAGTAAATAATTGCTTAAAATAAAGATTTTGTTCACTTGCAACAACATAGAGCGACCTATCGTAATTAAAATCTTGTTTCTTAAGAAATGCAAGGTAAATATCTTGAGTAATATATAATGAGGTTCCATCTCTTCGAAGCAAGATCTTATTTGGTAAACCGAAATCCTCCTTTAAATCAGCGTAAACTGCTCCATCTTCAGTTTTTTTAAATATACCTTTCTCTAAATTTTCTAGTATAATTTCTTTGCCTTTCTTATAAATCTCAGATTCAGAATACTCTTTATCAAACGTGATTCCTAATTTTTTAAACGTTTCTTCAAATCCTTCTAAAGCCCATCTATTCATCTTTTCCCATATAGCTCGTGTTTCAGGATCTTCAGCTTCCCATAAGCGGAGTAGCGCATGTGCTTCTTTATTTAAGTTCTCGTCTTTTTTTTCCATTTCACTATATTTTACATAAAAATCTCCTACAAAATGATCGGGCTTCTTAGTTGGTTCTTGATTATTTCCCCATTTTTTATACGCTAACATAGATTTACAAATATGTATGCCTCTATCTTGTCTCAAATTAACCTCGAATACATCATGGCCTTTATATCTGAATAAATTTGCCATCGAACTGCCTATTAACATATTGCGTACATGTCCGAAATGGAGTGGTTTGTTGGAATTGGGAGCAGGAAATTCTATTACAATTTTTAATGATTTCCCTATTTTTTCTCTTAAAACTTCGTAAATTCTTCCATAATCATCTTTTAATTTAAAAACATTTTCTAAAACAAATGATGGTTTAATTTTAAAATTTAAATATGGACCATCTGCTTCAATCTTTTCAATAAAATCAGGTAATAGCAAATTTTTTTCAAAATTTTTGGCTATCTCCTTCGGATTTTTCTTTTCAACTTTACTTAGACGATAAACTGGAAAAGCATATGAAAAACTAATATCTGGCGGAGGAATTTCAATAATTTCCTCAATTTCCTCTAAAGAAAGGTAAGTAATATGATTCGTAAGAAATTCTGCGATGGCTTGTTTATCGATTGTTTTCATTTTTCTTATTTCTTATTCTTTAACAATTCTTATAATGATAAAGATTAAAACTTTTATCTGTTTTGTAAAATATATTTCTAATACCACATAAAATTTTTCATTAAAATTCTTGAAAAGGGATAATCCAAATCAAAAATCCTAACTATATCATGAGCAACTTGTTTCATTGATAACTCCAAAAATTGATCATCAAAATGAGTCTTAAAGTCATATCCTTTAATACTTTCTAATAATTGTTTAAAAAAACTAATGAATTTAAAAATTTTCGATTTTATTCTTTTATCTCATATGAAATTATTAACATTAAGGAAATAGCAAAATTCTGTCATGATTTATCCTTAAAATAAGATTAAAATAGTATTAATTTTATAATTAATATCAAAGAAAATTAAAATTTTTTAAGTTATCATTGAATTAAATTTCTTACAGAATAATTCTTTAAATTTGGTGTGAATATGGCTGAAAAAAAAGGTAATATTATGTTGAAATGGAATGATCAAACTGGCCAATTTCGTCCCATAGGATCTGATTCAGATATGGACGATGGTATCTTCTTAGAACTAGTTGAAGAAGATAAATGGAAATTTTTCTATATAAAAGGTGCCTCTTTAATCTCTAGACGCACATCACTTAGAGCTGCTAATGGGATATCAAAAACAGGGTATGTTCATCCACAAACTAATTTACGATACGGAGTTGATTGTAAATTAGAGGAAGAAATTTCACCATATGAAGATATGCCAGAGAACCTTAAGAAATCTCAAAGAACGTGGTATAAAGGGGAGTATAGACAATATTAAATTTATTCTTTTAATGCTTCTTTGTCTACTCTTTTTGTTTTACTCATAATCTAAAAAAACACAGTTTTTATATTTTTTTTACGAGTTTCGACTATTTTGTGTATTATCTATTAGATGTTTTGATAAATCAAAAATATTAAATTTTTTAAAAACAATCCAAAATCAATGAATGATCAAAAATTAGAAACTGATTCTGGCAAAACAATTCAAAACGAGGAAAAAACGCAACCATATATTATATCTCAAGAAGAATATAAAAACAAAATTCAGCCATCTTGGAATAAAAAAACTCCAACAATATTGAAAGGCGCAGCATGGATGGCGGAACATACATCTGATTCAAAATATTCTATAGGCCTTAGAATAGAAGAACACGCATCAAATTATCCAGATAATTTAGCTCTACTATTTGAAGACGAGAAATATACTCATAAAGAGTTTAATGCAAGGATTAATCGTTATGCTAATTATTTTCTTAATTTCGGCCTTAAAAGAGGGGATATAGCTGTTGTGTTTGTGCAAAATCGCTCGGACTATATGTTTATAATCGCAGCAATGGGTAAATTAGGAGTTATTTCTTCATTAATTAATACTAATCTACGTGAAAACCCACTTATTCATAGTATGACACATACTCCCGGGAGAATATACATAATTGGAGAAGAGCTTTTCCAAGCATTTGAAGATGTTAAAACTAAAATAGGATTAACAAATGAACAAAAAGAAGGGCTCTTTTTTTTGACTGATAAGGGAGAAATGAAAACACCCGATGGATGCATCAATTTAAAAGAACAAATTAAGAATTCTGGTGATAATAATCCCCCTACTACCTCAGAGATTCTAATGAAAGACCCTTTTGTCTATATTTTTACCTCAGGAACAACGGGGCTTCCAAAAGCTGCGATTTTGAAACATTATTCTATATTAAATGCAATGACATGGTGGGGAGATATGGTCGTTGGAATGAAAACTGACGATATAATTTATATCACAACTCCATTATTTCATAGTCATGGGATTAAAGTAGCTTTTGCTACAGCACTTTATAGAGGATCAGCAATGGCAATCGCTAGAAAATTCAGCGCTAGTAAATTTTGGGATGAAACTAGAAAATTCAATGCTACATGTTTTAATTATGTAGGAGAAATATGCAGGTATTTGTATAATCAGCCTCCAAAACCAAACGATGCAGACAATCCAATTGTAAAAATAGTTGGGAATGGACTTAGACCCGATATTTGGATAGATTTCAAGAAAAGATTTAATATCAAAGAAATTAGAGAGTTTTATGGTGCCACAGAGGATTTTGTATCAAATTTTGCCAACATATTTAATCTTGATAAAACCTGTGGAATATGTTTAACGCCTTATGCAATTGTCAAATATGATATTGAAGCAGATAAACCGTTTAGAAATGAGAGAGGTCGGATGAAGAAAGTAAAAACAGGTGAAGTTGGACTATTATTAGGACAAATCACAGATCCTGATAATTTTTATATGTATAAAGACGAAAAAGCTACCGAAAAAAAAGTATTTCGTGATGCCCTTAGAAAAGGGGATATGTATATTAATACAGGAGATCTATTAAGAGATATTGGTTATGGACATGTTCAATTTGTTGACCGCTTAGGTGATACATTTAGGTGGAAAGGTGAAAATGTATCTACCGAGGAAGTTGAATCAGTTATTAATAGTTTTGAACAAATTGATATGTGTTGTGTTTATGGAATTCTCATTCCACATACAGAGGGTCGTGCGGGGATGGTATCGATAAATAAAAGAATTGATGAAGAATACGATTTCAAAGCTTTTTTAAATTTTCTACAAAAGTATCTCCCATATTACGCAGTCCCTAAGTTCATTCGAATTATTGAAGAATTTAGCTTTACCGCCTCTCATAAGATTCAGAAGGTAAAACTGAAAAAAGAAGGATACAATTTCAATGAGATAAAAGATCAATTGTTTGTTCTTTTACCAAACAGTTCTGAATATGTTTCCCTTACTAAAGAAATTTATCAGGAAATCTCAGAAGGAAAACATCCATTTTAAGATGATTCCTACTTTTATCATATCCATCTAATTTATCTTTTTATTTATTCCAAAATTCAGTTGGGGTTATATATTTCTTAATTTTAGAGAAGGGGCAAGCCGCGACACATTTCGCACAATCACTGGAATTTTCAATCCAAAATTCAAAACATTTTTCACCATCTATATAATATTTTCTAACACCTGAATTGTTAGAAATATTTACACCTCTAAAACTAGGTTCTTTATCTTTTGTTATTGCTTCAGTTTCACATGCTTCAGCACATTTAAAACAATTCCCGCAAAATTCTGCTACTTTATTTATAAATTTCACATTTGGTTCATCTGAAACTAAAGGTAAATCTGTAAATACTTTACAGATCCTCACTCGTGGTCCAAATTCTGGTGTAATTAAGAGACCTAATCTACCAACTGCCCCAAGTCCAGCATCAATAGCTAATGGTATGCTTAACGCAGTGTCATTACCACATTGAATGGCTCTGTATCCTAAATTTCGAATAAATTCACCTAAACAAGATATTACAAAAGCCATTTTCGAATATGCTATAGCTGCTGCTGCCGCTGCGGGTTGTGCTGGAGCGGTTGAAATGGCATCTTCATCCATTTCTATTGCCATAACTATTGCCTTATTAATTCCTTTTGGTAAATTGATTGGTGTTTCTAATATAGATCTTGAAGTTTCACCACCCCTTACCTCTTTTTTTGATTCTGCTTCACTTGTTGATGATGGTCTTACAAAACCATCTTTATAAATCCACTTTTCATTAATATTTGATATTCCGACTAAAGAAGCACCATAAAACTTAGCTGCCTTTTTCACTTGCTCTGTAAAAATTGTATTATCTTGAATAGGATATTTATTTTTCATCCAATTTACACCATAACCAAGGTCCATCAAATTTTCTCTTTCCCAAGTGAAAGCATAAGGAAATTTTTCATAAACAGTCCATCCTGCCGCAACTAGAGCAAAATCTATTCTAGAATAGCCCTCTTTATGTGAACTTATATGCTTTTCTATATTAACTTCGAACATTTTACCGTAAGTAGGTAGAGATCTATCCCATAATCGTCTATATATCATATTGTTTTTTTCATGAAAGCGCTGATATATTGTTTCATCTATTTCATACATAACTCAGAACCTAATTCTTTCAATATCTTTATATTATAATTTCATTAAAATGAATAAAAGTTTTTGATAAAAAAAGTGTATTTACATAGTTAAGAGAAAGAAAAAAAAAATTTAACAGATTCTATAAGGTAATTTCTTATCCGGGGGTAGTGTATCTATATATTTCTTTCTGAACTCTACACTTAACATTGGACATTCTTCATGTGTCCAACTTTCAGAAAACATCGAATGATCCCACATTCTGTCCAAAATATTCTTAAGCGGCTCTTCTCTAATATTCCCAAAAGCAATAGGCATGAAACAACAAGGCATAACATCTCCATAAGGTGAAATATAGAAGTACACATGATCTGCTACACCTCTACATTGACTTGAAGTTTGAGTTTGAAAATAGAAATCTCTGCATACAAACGGAAAATCTGCGATTTTTCTAACTTGTTTCTCTTCTTCTGGTGTCAATTTTACCTCAATATTATGTAACCATCTTCCTGTTGCTGTAGGTAATAAATATCTTACACCGTTTGCATTTAGATCTTTACCTAATTTGATTACATCCTCAAATTCACCATTAGCTAGAGTTTCTTTAGTCACATATGTAGAAAGACAACACTTTAATCTTACATCGAGAGCATTTTTTATACCTTGAACAGCTGTATTGAATAATCCTTTCATGCCACGCAATTCATCGTGCTTTTCTGGAATAGGACTATCTATACTTATATAAAGCATTTCTAAACCGCTATCCTTTAATTGTTTTGCGTAATCTTTTGTGACTTTTATTCCATTAGTATCACAAAAAACATATACAGATCGTTCTGAAGCGTACTTTATTAATTCCATTAAATCTGGTCTCATAGTTGGCTCACCTCCAAAGAAGTTAATTACAAAAGCCTTAGCAGATTGATCTAATATATCCTTAATCTCATCAGTTGAAAGTTCTCTAAGAGGTTCATTTTCATAATTGCCCACACAGCAATGCGGACATTTAAGTTGGCAATTATATGTTATACCAAACATAAGATAAAAGACATCTGCTCCCCCTCTTGCCGCTCCTCTTTCTTCATTAAACCATTTTACCATCTTTTCTTGGTCAAAAGTTAATGGAATTTTATAATCTTCCCATAAGTTTTCTCCTTCCGAAAACCTTTCATCATCTATAGGTTCTTTTAGATTGGTCAATTCATTTCACATTTTAAATTTATTTGACATAAAATAACAATTATACTAGGATTATTCATAATTTGCTGAATTGATTTATAAATATTTTTACCAAAAAGTAATATTAGATTCCTTGAATAAGAAAAAATAGAAAAAAGGCACGATGATAAGTAATTTAAAGTTTATGAAATAAATGGTGTAAGGGATATAAAAAGGAGTATAAATTATTAACTATTACTATGGTCGAACCTAGATTTATAAATCAGATAGGGGCAGGCATTGACCAACACGGACATAATAATGATTGCACTAACGCCGCAATTAAAGCTATTAAG
>JAHQWI010000016.1 GCA_029856085.1 Promethearchaeia archaeon
ATCTAAATGTGCGGTATCCAATGCTTTTCTAATTTTAGATACTTCCACGATATCCTCTAAGTCGCGTTTGTTCCCTAATACTACCATAGGCACATCCGGGGGCTCAAAGAGTTTTTCTGGTATCAGTTTATTTCCATAAAATCGGAGCAATTCCTTTAAACTCCATATATTTTCCCCCCACTGATCTATTAAGGAATCCCAAGTAAATATAACAGCATCCGTGCCTTTAAGAACTGTTTGGCGTTGAAATTTGTGACGTCTTTGACCTGCAACTGTATAAACTTGAAATACTACATTGGAGACTCGGGCTACAACACGATCAAAAAATAGTGTACGACCGGTTGGGTCTTGAATCTGCTGCATATCTCCAGAGGCTAATCCTTCACGACGATATACCCAATCCAGTGCGGTTGTCTTTCCCCCTAGTGAGGGGCCATAGAAACAAATTTTAAATACAAGTGTCCCATCTCCACGACGACTAGGCAAAATTATCGAACCTTGATTTTTAAATTAATAGTAAATTAAATCTTATAAAATCTATAAAACTCTTGTAATATAAAAATTTGTAAAAGAAAAGTTTTGCGATTATTAGGTATTTAAAACCTTATTCTTATTTGTATTTACTTCTAATATCCAAATATTATTAATCGAATATCAACCAAAATTAATTCATTATAATCATCAAAATTATGATTATAGAAAACATTAAGTTGAAGTAATTTAGTAAAAAGGATTATGGTATCTTCCTTCTTCTTGTCGAGGTTGATATAATGTCTTTTGTCTAATTTCCTTATCAATCAAACCTTCGATATGACATAAATATTCATATTCATCCTTTAAGCAAAGCGTTATCGCGACACCTTTTTTGCTCATTCGAGAAGTCCTTCCAATTCGGTGGACATATACATCAGGAAATTTAGGAATATCATAATTGAACACATGAGAAATATTTTCAATATCTAAACCTCTCGCGGCAACATCAGTGGCGATAAGCATATTAATTTTATGGTTTCTAAAAGCTGAAAGTACATTTTCACGTTGAGCCTGCGAAAGACTACCAGAAATTATATTCACTCGATAATCAAAATTTCTAGCTGATTTCAACCTGTTTGATAACCAGGCTGCTGTCTTTTTCGTATTTACAAAAACTAATGCATGTTTAGGTTTTTCTCTTCTTAGTATCTTCAGAAATGTGTTAAATTTCTGTTGATAACTATCAATCATATAATAGAATTGCAGAGTACTTCCAACTGTTATATTATCTCTACTCAAGTTTAAAAAATTAAACTTGTTTTTTGAAAATCTTTTAACCAGTTCTCTAATTTCTGAATATAGGGTTGCTGAAAATAATAGAAACTGATAGTCTGTTTTTATTTGATTTAAGATAAATTGAACATCAGGAGCAAATCCCATGTCCCATAATCTGTCACCTTCATCGAGAATAACGAACCGAAGATTTCTAAAGTGAAGATTCCTCCTTTTATAGAGATCAATAATTCTCCCAGGGGTTCCTACGATTATATTAACACCTTGCTCTAGCTTTCTTATTTGGTTACTAATCGAGACACCACCATATATCGTCATAGATTTAACTTTTGGATTTCTTAAATCTCTTATAACTTCTTCAACTTGTTTAGCAAGTTCCCTTGTTGGTACTAAAATAAGAGCCTCGTTGTCAAGGAATTTTAAGTTTTCTATTATAGGTAATACAAAAGCTAAAGTTTTCCCACTTCCTGTCTTAGCTTGAGCCATAATATTTTGACCCTCTAATATTAAAGGGATGGCTTCTTTTTGGACAGGCGTAGGTTTAAGTATATTCAAATTCCGTAAAGCGTTAACATTTTCACTGTTAATGCCTAATTCTTCAAAATTCAGTTTATTTCACAAAAAGTTTTATCGTTTTTTCACACAATTTCAATAAGGAAAATGATTCTTTAAAGAAAAAGCTTTCTATAATTATTTCTATTTTTAATTTTTAAAATTATGATTGGCTTCGGGAATCATGAGGATGAAATTACTACCTTTTGTGTAGTCATTTTTAACTTTGTCATCAATCCAGATTTTACCATCATATCCCTTTATAATTTTCTTCACTAAAGATAATCCAATCCCCATACCCTTTGATCCTTTTAATTCTCTATTTCCTCGTTTGAATATTATATCCTTCCTCTCATCGGGAATGCCTATTCCATTATCCATGAATTCAATTTTTACAAATTTCCTTTGCTCCAGTTTTTCTATAGAAGTTTTAATAAGAAATTCTACAAAATGATTTTCATTATACTTTATTCCATTAATAAGAATATTATCAAATACTTCGCGTAAAAGTTGATTTGCATAAACCTCTAATTTTCCTCCATTAGAATCTAAATGGATTTCAACATCTCTATCTTTAAAAGAATTTCTAATAAATAATATTGAATTTTGTAAGAGAGTATTGACGTCAATAGATTCAAGAGGATCAATGTTTTCTTCAAGTTCAGAGAGTATATTTACATTTGAAACTAATTTTGCTCCTCTATCAACTTGGTTTCGTACAATGTCCGTAATACTCTTAATATTTTTTGATTGTTCAGATTCACCACAATAGCTTCTTCGTTAATGTATTCAATCGTTAAATTTTTTTTTACAACCGTAACTAAGTCATTTACATTTTCTACTATTAATCTATAAATATCCCCTGATTTAATCATTTCATTAAACTCTCTCTTTGCGTTATTTGTTTTAAATTTTAGAAACCTCTTCTAAATACGTGATAAAATAGAGTTTTTTATACTTTCCGTTTTCGATAATTCAAGTGTTAACATTTTACTTATAGTACATTATAAGTTCGAAAACTCTTTACAATATTTCATTAAGAAAAATTCGTGTAATTTTTTCGCTCATTTTCTGATTTCCGAATATTAAAAAACATGGAGTAACATCATATATAAAGATAAATCGAATTTGAAGAGAGATAAAAAAGTTTTGGGCTTTAAAAATGAAAGAACTCTTGAAAATGTATGATGTTTCTGAGGATGCTATTAAAGTATATCTTGAAGGAGTAGGTAAACTTCCATTTACATTATCAGAAATACATAAAACTTTACCAAAATCTTCGGTTGATGAAGTTAAACAAACTGTGAGTGAGCTTATTGACAAAAAATTGGTTTTGATTATGAAATCTAAAATTTCAGACATTTTTCCTCATTATCTTTTTCTTCCACCATTCGCAGCAGTGATTAATGCTTTCTCTAAATTAGATGAAAATTATGAGGATATAACCCCTCAAGTTAAAGAAGACAACACTACGATTGAAGTTTTTCAAGATAATTTATTGCAAGATATTGAATTGATTAGTCAAGATTTAATAGAAGTAATTTCAACTCAATCTGAAGGCAATCAGACAACAGAGATTTTATCTGAAGTTGAGAAAAATGTTAAGAAATTCTCTCAAGTTTTGTTAACTGAAGTAAATGAATTAATTGCAAAATTAAAAACACGATCCATAGTTAATGAGATTGATATTGAGCGTGTAATGAGAGCTATTAATCAGAAGATTGATGAATCTGAAGAAATAATTTCTAACATGTTTACTCAATTTAGAGATATCATTGGTGAGATGGGTTCTGCAAGTATAGATACTCAAGTTGAATCATTTAAAACATTTATAAGAAAATTAGGTGAATCAATTGATAAGAGAAGTAATGAAATTGTCCAAAATCCAAAGTCTTCACCTTTAAAAAATCAACAAATGATAGAACAATCATTCTACAATGTCTTAATAGATTATATAAGTAAGGATCATATTTCTGTTGACAAATTTCTACCCCTTAATAGCCTTGAAAAGATACATGAAATTATTACTCTTTTATTAGAAAGATGTAAAGAAGAATTAACTATAATCGTTCCAAATATAGAAGATTTTATACCTTTAGAGGAATTTGATTTAGAATATTCTGAAGACGCTGATTCTGAGCATTCCATAAGGGAGATATCTCCAACTTTAAAGAAACCAGTTATACCTCCAAAGAGCAAACCTTCCATTAGTAAGAAACAGAAAAAAGAATTAATAGAAAAAATTGATTTTACAGCAAAACGAGTTGCTGACCTTAAAGGATATGAGTTGAGTCATGATGTCGCTGATATTTTAGCAAAGATTTCAGAAATTAATCCTGAATCTCTTATCATCGAGAATGTACAAGGTTGGTTAAATAGGTTATTACTTATAAGGAAATTTCTTGATCAAAATACGCAATATTTAATACTAGAAGATATTGAGAAATGGAAAAAAGATTATTTAAAAATTAAGAAGAAGGAAGCTGAACCTGATCAGAATATAAAAGATAGCTCTGAGAGTGCGATAGACAATGAAAAAAACATTGAACTTGGAATGATAGTCAAAGATTTAAAAATATCAATAATTTCTACTGAACTCCATAACAATAAACATGTTAATGCTCTAAAAAAGAAGGGTATTGAATATTTAAGGTTTAAGAATAATAATACAGTTGCAATTATTGGAGATGGTATGTATTTAGTATTTGGTATTAGTCAAAAGATTAAAAAAGATTCCAATTATGAAATTACTGGATTTTCTACATCGTTTAAACCTTTAATGGAGCTGATACAACCAAATATTCTAAAAATTATTAATGAAGCTAAACCAACTAGGGAAATTCAGATTAATGAAGGATTTAATGAAATTATCGAGAATATAAATGATTATAGCGGAAAGAAAATATCCACAAAATTAAAGAATCTACTTAATGTAGCTTTTGAAAAGGACGGGATCTCCCTTAATATCTTAGAATTTAAGTTGTTGGTCAGCAAGTTAGAAAAGTTTTATTACCCTCTAGAGGATGATATGAAAGCATATGTAATTGAAGAATTGGATAAATTAAATAAAGAATTTTCCTCGTTAGAATTAATGTATCCCCCAGAGTTTAGACCTCCAATTATTGATGAGAAATCAACAGAAGTATTAGAACAAGGACTTGAGTCTGAAGATAAAGAAATTGAACCGCTGGATCCTGAGAAAGTGAATAACCTTTTCGATCTCTTTTTGGAAAAAATTGATGACCTTAAAGGTGTAGAGTTAGGGGATCAGATTGATAAATTCATAGAAGTAATTTTAAAATTACAAGGTCATTCTCAAATCGTTGATTGGAAGAGTAATTTATCTAAATTAGATAAGGCATTAGATGAACCACTTAAAGAAAAAATAAGACAGGATTTCCTTACTTGGAAGAAAGGGATTTTAAATCCAGCACTTATAGGTGAAACACCGAAATCGGAAGAATATGTTGATTCATCGGCAACTCAGAAAGATTACATGTCTGAAATTGAAGAGGACTACATAAGTCCTGGATTATCACAATCACAATTTCAATCAGATGATATTACTTCTTCTGAATCTAAAGGTGATAGTGAAGAACAAAAAATTGATCCATCTGTAAAAATGAAAGAGGAATTCGATGATATTGAGAAAAATTTCACAGAATTAAACGGTGTGGATATTAGCAAAAAAATACAAAATATTGTTGATATATTTTTAGAAACTGAAGGGTATTCAATGGATCTTAAAGAAATTAAAGATTGGATAAGTAAACTTCGAAGAATAAGAAAGCCACTTGATGATGAGATCAAAGAAGATTTTGTTTTATCATTCTTCAAATGGAAAGAAAAATATGCAAAAGGAGACTCAGACAACCAGACATTAGATTTTGGACCTTCTTTTGATAGTTCAGAGGATGTCCAAGATGAATTTGATAGTGAAAGTGGAAATAGTCTATGTAGTAAAATTGAAAATTTAATTCAAACCACTAGTATTTCTACGGGTAATAAATTGAGTAGTGAATTACAAGATATATCGGATATTGTTTTACGATCTCATGGTGCTGTAGCTGCTAACGTAATTAGACAATGGATTAGTAAATTAAGATCGATAAGAGATCTCTTAGAAGATGAAATTCGGGAAGAATTTCTCGAAGAGTTAGAGAAGTGGAAAGAAAAATTTGTTTAATCGGAAATTTACACAAAAACAACTTGTTTAACCAAGTCTTTGATTTTCATTAACTTTCTATTTATTAAAATTCGAACTTTCTTTGACGTGATTTTTGGATTATTGACAAATAATTCTTGAACCATCACATGACACGTTTTCCCTTTTTTAGCTAATTTTCTATGAATTGGATTATTTTGATCGTAAGTCGGAATAGGAAACATAAAAGGTCTCTTATGTATATGCCTTGAACTTTTTATAAGTCTTATATTTTTTGATAAATTTGGAGCGTTCAAAATTGCTGATAAATAATAAGCTTCTTCTTCTAAATCAGTAGAATAATAATAGTTTTCCGATCCTACAATTACTTTTTGTACTTCATTATCAATAACTGCTGCTTTTAGATGAGAACCACTCGCGTTGTAAACGATAAGGAAGGATTTATTATTGATTTGCTTTTGTAATTTATTCCAATAATTCAAATTGTCATACAAAGTATCTATCTTAGTCGTTTCCTTTTTATTTTCTTGATAAAAACTGTTTACTTCATTATAGAAACCTTGAGCTTTTGGATATTGTTGAAGAAAATCATGGCTAAACATTAATTGTTCATTAATAGGTAAAAACACATCATTCAATTTTTTTAAATGAAAAGGGATAAGTTGTATGTTTAAAAAGGTTTCAAAGTGAAATTTTTGCTCAATTTCTTTGTTTTGAAATTGAAAATCCCATCTTTCTTTTACTCTTGATAAAATATCAGGATCAGAATCAATTATAATATATTTCTCTTTTTTTTCTCTAATTTGGAAAAATACAAGAGCCCTAGGTGCTAAAGTAGCACCTTGCAGAAATTTTTTTTTATAAGGGCTATTTTCTATATTGTTTAAAATCTTTAATTCACGGGTTGGCAAAATTAATTTAGCACCTTCAACAATATAGATAACGTTTTTAAAGATATAAAAACTCATAAAATCTAATTAATATGACTCCTAATTCTTTTCATCATTTCTGAAACGCTCCATTCTTTAATATATGCCTTAAAATATTTATATACCTTATCAAAAAAGACTTTAACTAATACAGAAGTCCAGTGGTTCGAAGGCTTTACCAAGAAGTATAAGTGCTTCACATCCTATGTGAAAATCTATTTATATAAATATTCCTTAATGACTTCTTCACCTTCTTTTGACTTTAATATATTAAGTCCTAAATCCTGTATTTTAGTAATATTATCTTGTATTAATTCATTCAATTCGCTTTCTTTAATTCTTTCATGGTTGTTTATATAATTTTCTACAATTTTTGAGCTAACTTTGGATAATTCGGATATCTGCAATTGATCTTTGGTACCAACAAACCTTGGAATATTGAAATATAAAGGTCTTTTATGATGATGACGAGTATCACTTATCATTTTTACACTTTTACTTAAAGTAGGAATATTAAGCATACCACACAAATAATGTGCCTCATCTTCGTTTTCAGTTCCATAATAGTATAAAGTTGAATCTATGAAAATTTTACCTTCACCATCATGAATAACCGCTGATCCTAACCTCTTAGCGTTCGGAAATACTACTTTATATCGTTTCCTTTGAGTTTCTCGAACAGTTCTATTTGTACATAATTTATTTCTATAATTAATCCCAACCTCAAATAAATCTTTTTTCGTATCTTTGGAATATATTTCTTTAATGTTATTCCAATGTTTTCTGCTAAATGGGCCAATTTTTGCCGGACTATATCGAAGGTTGGTATCTAGTGGTAGAAATATTGAATATGGTATAATATAAAATGGGTATAATTCTCTTGACAATGTTGCTTTGAAGATATTTTCACTTTCTACTCTAACTTTCTTAAAATATTTCTTTTTCCAAACACCTTTAGCCTGAGGTGATATCCAAGGATCTATAATAGAAATTTTCCCATGTTCAACTGAATTTACTACTTCACAATATAATAGGGATTTAGGAAGCAAATCTGCTCCTTGGATAAATTTATTATAATAATCTGATAAAGAAAAAGGTAGTAACTCTTGCTTTTTTTCAGAACGAATCAGTTTCTTAACTAAATACATATCTTTTCTGTTATTCTGAAAATAAACATAGGGTTCTAGCATGGAATCTTCGATTAATTCAAGAGTTTCTGAATTAAAATATTGGCACTTTATTGGATATTTTTTAAAAACATCATCTAAATTTGGTTTAACCTTGTTATAATTGGCAAAAAAGCAACAGCATTCAATGTTGAAGATTAAATCGTTAAATTCAAATAATTCTATGTTATAAAAATGATCGAACCTTCTTGCTTTTTCATTTTGAGATGAAACTAATAAAGAACGTGGCATTACAAATGCTACTTTTCCTTTTCCATTTTTATTTAAATACAATTCAGGTATTTTAAACAGAAAAACAACAGCTTCTTCAATGTTTGTAATATTTTTTGCACCTGGTTTAATATTAAGCTGTCCAGTTATTTTTTTCATATTTTCCTGTAATCTTGGATCTGCATCTTTATACGTTAACCATGGAGGATTTGTAATAATTAAATCCATTTTCTTCTTTAATAAAAGTAAATGAATACCTACTAAATTATTAAGAAGATATAGCCAAATGTGATCTTTATCTTGTTCTTTCAATATATAAAGCTCATTAAAGAACTTCATAGTAGCGTATGCAATATTTTCCTCAGGATTTAGGAAAATATTATTGCCATTAGGGATTACCGCACTTATAGCGGCTTCCCATGTATCTTTAAAATTGTCGAATACTTCCCAAACCCTATATAATGAATCTATTAAAATTTGAAAATTTTCTACATTTTTTCGACATAATGCATCTCCAGGAATCCTTAATTCTCTTACATCTTCTATTAAATCAACACAAAAGGCATAATAATTTCCTAATTCAATATCAGCATAAGACGAAAATTCTATTGGATCTATTGAATTACATAGATATACATTTATGGAAATATCTTCTATATATTCCTCCTTGGATTTAAAATATAATATTAAATTTGCCTTAGTTGTTAAAACTGCTATTGGATTAATGTCAAATCCAAAGATATTATTGACTGCATCAAACCAATCACTAGGTGGTATTTCTTTAGGTTTTAAATTAAACTGTCCATCAATTTTTTTACAGATTTCAATGAGAAATGTTCCTGAACCACATGAAGAATCTAAAACACGATCACCTACTTTATATGATTTCTCAACCATTTTCTTACACAAAATTTCAGGAGTATAATATTCTCCTAACCGATGTCGTACACCAGCAATAATCATTTCTTGATAAATCGTCCTAAAAATATCAGCTGCTTCAAAATCCATCAATTTTACTTTTTCAAAATAATCATCGCAAAAATCTTGAACATTTATTACCCATCGAAAAAAATCGTAATGGAACAACGAAATTCCTCTTTTTTCAAAGTAATTTTCTAAGTCTTTGAAATAATCTCGAGAATATTCTTCGGGATTCATAAATTCCTTATAGAGAATAAGTTTTAGAAGGGTGCTAAGATAGGAATGCCTTAAAAATAATTCTTTTCCTACTTCTTCATCATGATATGCTAACCTAAAATGACGTTTCCATTGATCAAAACACACTGTTTTTTCGCCATGATGATCATCAAAGTGTGTTTCTAATCTTGAATAGGCTAGAATATACAATGGTGAATTTACTCCAAATAGAATAGCAAATTGATCTGAATTTACAGATTTAGGCTGAAATAGACACTCAATTAAGGATATAATCGATTCTTGATTAATATCTCTTTCATTTCTTAAGACTAAATCTTTATCATAATATAATATATGTTTCTCAGATATTACTATTAGGAGTGACGGATATTTCCCTTGACTTCTGTAATATTCTTGAATATATTGTCTGCCTTTAGTAGAAACCCATTGATTAATTTCTCTCTTTTTTAAATTGTATTTAAAATCGATAATAATATCTCCAATTAAACAATCCGGTTTACCTTTTAATATCCTTTTTTGAGGTTGATAATTAAGGCCAATTTTGTCAAATAGACTATCAAACCAATGTTCAATTTGGAACTCACTAGACGATCTTTTTATTGGACTTATGTCGATTTCAATATCTTTTATTGAAACCATAATTATACTATTATTTTTAAATTATTTAAAAGATATTAAAGAGAAATCAATAATTCCAAGCAGAGTCAATTAATTTATTGAACTAATTAATTATAATAACTAAACTAATTAAATTTTCATCTGAATTTTAATTTGAATTATAGAAATTACGAAGAAAATATAGTAGAACAAAGATATTGCTTTAAGATATGTTAACAGGAAATAAAGATAAGCTTTTTTTAAGTTTGGAAAAGATAGCTAGGGAAACAGGAGAAGATAAATATGATCTCATCTTTTTACTTGCTAAAAAAGACGGAATACACATTACTGATAAAATAACTCCTTCTTTAAGTTATAATCAAATAACAGTTTGGGTATTGAAACCGTGTAGTGATGAAGAATACCAAAAATTAAGAATATTTTTCATTTCTCGATTTCCGTCTTATCTGGTTGATACTATCTTGCATAAGATTGAGAAAGATGGAGTATTTTACATAAATTATCCCGAATTTGTTGAAAATTGGCAAGTAAATGACGATATTTTCGAGGTTTTAAATGAGGAACATGGAATTAAGTGTGGTGAACTTAATGAAATTGAATGGTCAGAAATCTTTAACACAAAAATAGGGAGATCCGCTATGATTCAAACAGCAAGAGAATTAGTTGCTTATAATATTAAAAATCATAATTCCTGAAATAACCATTATTCTCTAAATTATCTATCTATCAAATATAAGTAAACAGTTAATTGATGGGTAAGACAACAATTAAAATTTTTTTCCTTTTTTTTTCTTTACCTTTACTTTACCTAATTGATTTAGTAAAAAATAATTAATATTAATTTTTTAATTCCCATTTTGAAAAGTAAAGAACTATAATGTAAAAAAGAATTGAAAATAAAAAAAAGGTTATCTTACTTTCTCATAAATGTTGGAAGCATGAAAGAAAAAATCTTTGCAATTTTCCTTAATTTTACTTTCTCTTGTATTGATGTGATAATTAATACCGACTTTGATAGTTCTTCTCTATCCAAAGAACCCCCTGAATAAATTGCTTGGTTAGTATTGAATATCAATAAAAATCTTACATTTTTATTGATATTCAATAC
>JAHQWI010000017.1 GCA_029856085.1 Promethearchaeia archaeon
ATCTTGTTGCGTCTAATGGATTATAATATCAATGTTTTTTAAGTACTAAAACCTCCGTGATATTATGACTCTTGAAAGAAAAGATGTTCCTAAAACCTTCATTCCCCTTTTTATGATATGGATTTTCCTATGCAATATTGTGGCGATAATCTTAGCAATTGTATGGTATGTACAATTTCCCGAGAGTTTTTACTTTGATGCGTTGGTCTCGATGATTATCATCATTGCGATAAATGTTCTTAGCATCATTCTATTATACCCCTTGTTTAACAAGGATCCCATAACTCCATTTCTAAGGAGTGCGCTCATTTGGTATGCAGCAGTATCGATATTATACATCATCTTGGGTGCCTATATTGCGCTCATACCTGGGATCATCCAATTGCTCGGAGACCTATGGTTTCATTGGAAGCGGAATAAACTAATAGGATAAATCTAACAAAAGTTGCTCAAAAACTAGAAATATTAAATACTTATGAGCCTGAATACAACCCTTTTGAAGAAAATGGGGTGAAATAAGGAATGGACAACTATGATTTAATATAATTAAAAATGGATAAGCTTTTATCAAATTTAATTTAATTCCAAATGATAAATTTAAAATATAAAAAAAGTTGTAAGATAACATGAGCTTCAAAACTAAAATAAAAGCTTATTTGGACTTAACTCGAGCACATTTTGCTATAGTGTGGCCATTACTCTTCATTTCAGGTTTATTGATAGCCTTTCGAGAAAACAACTATTTTTCTTTACCCTTATTACTAACTGTATTTTTTATCGGATTATTTGGGTTTGAAGCGGGGATGGTGCTTAATGATATTATCGATAGAAAAGTGGATAAATTAGTAGATGATAATGAATATACAAGATATTGGAGACCGTTCAAAAAGAGACCATTAACTTCGGAGAGTGTTTCTATTCAAGAAGCTTTTATTATTTTCATAATTTTTATTGGAATAACTCTCGTTTTAATCGCCACTCTACCCTTTCCTAATAACCTGTATTTATACATTATTATGATCTATGCATATTCCGCGGAGATATTTTATCACAAGAAAAAGGTTCACCAAAAATTTCCATTTGCCCAATTAATAGGGAGAACAGATTTAATGATATTTCCTGTAGCCGGATATCTATGTTATGGACACTTTTCAATAACAATCGTTTTTATCATGTGCTTTCTTTATCCTTGGGCACAGGCTCATTTAGGAATAAATGATCTGGGAGATTATGAGAATGATAAAGTGAAGAATCTGAAAACAATCACAATGTTATATGGTATTAAAGGCAATGTCAAATGGATTGCGTATTTTACTCTTATAAACATAGGATTTGCGTTCTTACTAGTAATATTTAAACTTGGAATGATTGCCTTGATAGGGTTTAGCCTTTCGTTTATCATATTAACAACAACAAACATAACCCTTATTAAAAATCAAACATCTAACACAGCTATTAAACTCTTGCCCCGTTATCACGCTAGTTTATTGATTTATATCTTGTCGATCATATTTAGCTCGATTTTTCCAATCCCTTTTTTTTCATAATATTATTTATTTGATCTTAATATTCTTAATAACAAAAAAAGATGAATGAATTGAAAATCGCAATTTTGTATGATAGTAAGTACGGAAATACAAAAAAATTAGCAGAATTCATGGCAGAGCAACTACAAGAGGGAGGGCATGAAGCTCTTCTGTTTAGAACTAAAAAAACTAAACCAACAGAATTACTCATATTTCAACCAGAGGCATTATTAGTAGGTGGTCCAACCCATATTGGTAAATCTTCCAATCAGGAATTATATGATCAAACAAATTTTAAGATTTTTAAAGAGAGATTACAGAAGTTAGAATCTCTAAAAAGTGAAATTTTAACAGTGTTACAAGATCGTGAATACTCCTCGGGTTACAAATCTCTTTTTTTAAAATTAGGAGAAATTTTATAGATCCTTCTCATTAATCAAATCAATAAATCATTAAACCACCAATTTAAATTTGCTTCTTCTCCCATCTTGTCAATAATTATAAGCTTAATAAAATTTTTGATTATTAAATGTATTAATTCTATTTTAATTACCTTTTTTACAACGTGGAAATATTATTACGTACTTCTTTATTCCATTTCTCAATTATGAAACAAAAAACACTTCAAAGGATAATATTTGCACTTGGGATCATTTTTGCACTCATCGCAACCTTTATTATTTTGTTTGCTGATGATGGATTTTTACCCTTGTCAATAACCTTTCTCATCGTTGGGATAATATTAATATCTACATCCCCAAGGCTTGCGACACGTATGAAATCCTAATTAATATGGTTTTATTTTTATATTTAAATTCAGTTATATCGCGATCTTAAGTAATAGTTATTTTAAATCGAAGTAATCATTGACGAGGGTATAAAATCTTTTTAATACTTCTTCCCCTCGGGATGTCGTATGATATTTTGTACTATTATCCTCATTTAGTTCTTCAATTAAATTTCGGGAGAGGAGAAACTGAAGAGTTTCTTTTATTGCACTCGTTTTTAACCGTGTTTCTCGTAATAACCACGTTTGAGTTCTTTTTGCTCTTAGGCAAAATTCCAGTACTTCCGCCCAAATTTCGAACCTATTACGTCTTGAAGAACTCATTGATATTTCCTCACAAAAAAATTACTAGGGTGCCTCCTCGTCAAAAGGTTTTGAATTTTCTAAAGAAACTTGCTCAAATTCTTGAGCCCATTCTTCTAATTTAGGGAATAATTTTTCCCATCTGACAATCTCCTTTTGAATTTTAAATGAAGTCATCAAACTCATCATCCAAAAGAATAGTAGTAATAGAAAGATTATTACCATAGAAATATTTATTAAATCATTCGCACTTCCAGTATCTAAAATGCGTGTAAATAAGAAAATTACGAAAAAACCCGAAAAGAAATTAAATAATAGGAAAAATTTCACTCGTATAGCCAAAGTGGTTTTTTGTTTTGAATAACGATTAAAAAACGCATAGAAATTGGTAATGTATGGGACAATCCCGTCGTAGAGAGCATTTCTTGGAGTTTTTTCTTCTTTATTCTGTTTAAGAGAACGGTTTCCCCTGAGTATAAATAATCCATAAAAAATTATCTGTATTCCTATTTGTATAATTAGGATGAAAAGAGCTGAAGTCATCAGAATAGTCACTATGGTTCCGAATAATCCATATATTCGGGATAGCTCAGGTACTGTTTGTCCTGTAAATACTAAATATGTCCATAGAATAACATACGCAAATCCTAATAAAAACAGCAAAGCTAAGGACGATAAATGAAGTTTAAATAGACCATTTATTTTTTTAAATTTTATATATAATGATTTTTGGCTCCGAATTAAGCCATTTTCTTTATTTTCGGTTTTTTCCATAATTTCACCTCAGAAATTATCATGATATACAAGGGAGCAAGATATTTAAGTATGTAAGGGTAAATAGTCCCTAGGCACCTAAAGTCATCAATCGTTTGGATAAAATTTATTTCAAATTCTTGTAGAAATTCACGAATCCACATAAAAAATGTATCCAATACGTATGTGAAGGGTTATCTTTTGTAGGATCACAACTTCTCTCACCTGAAATACTGAGTGGAATGATTACAATTGACACAGCTTTTACTCCACAAATTCCTGAGCAAATAATAGATTGTAATATTACTCATCATATTAATGAAATATTGAAATGGAATTTTCCAAACTCAACTTGGTTGATTGATTTATTCTTTGAGGATATATATTTCAAAATAAATCCTATAATTAGTGGATTTTTAGCTGACGATGCAAAGTTAGGTAATTCAATTAATATTCTGAGTTGGGAGACCACATCTAAAAATTTTAGTCTTGATTTGGAAATACCAGAACTCAGTTATGGTGATTCTCTTTCCTTAGATCTTACAAACTTGGATTATGGGATCAATTTTCAAGTTGATTGGTTAATGGGGTATGATACAGGGTTGGGGATTTTTTGGTTTTTTGGAGCGGGGGATGAGTATAAATTAACTACTTGGCCAAATTCAAATTTTGATCTGGTACCAATTGAAGGAACAATAAGATTAAAAACATGGAATGCGGGGAATACTACTTGGATATCAGATCTAAGAGATGATAAACCCATGATTGCAAGTTACAATATCTTTTTGATACTTAGTGTACTCGGTATTATATCTGGGATTGTATTAAAAAAAAAGGTAAATAATCAGAAATCTATATGAGAGAAATTAAAAAATCAGATATTCTTAAGATCTATACTGATGGTGCTGCTCGTGGGAATCCTGGTCCTGCGGCATATTCTTTTATAATCCCTAAGATCCCTAAGATCAATATTTGCATGTTATTATATTTATGAATCAATTCTTTTCTGTAGAAAATTCCATATTAAGTCATTTGTTTTTTCTGGAGCCTCTGTATTAAAAGCATGCCCCATTCCTGGGATAATTTCTAACGTTGAATTAGGGATTTTCTCTTGCATGATTTCCAGCATTCCTGGTATTGACATTTTATCTTTTGAGCCTGAAAGGATTAAAGTAGGTTGAATTATGTTTTGTATTGAATCGCGAATATCAAAATCCCGTAAAACTTCATTTTGATTGGTATAATCCTTATATTCGGGAGGATCAATGAGTTGAGCGCAAAAATTCATATCTCCGCTTATTTTATGGTATAATTCCTCATTTTCGACCAATTTCTTTTTAAAACCTCTAGAATAAATAAGGGGAAAATAATATTCTACACGTTTATCAAGATCTAAATCCTTAAGCACATTAAATGCCAGTTCATTCTGATCACATGTTTTGGATGGATAGTAAGCAAAAGGAGCACAAAGAATTAGAGATTTAACAGTCTGAGGATACTTTAGAGTGAAACTTTGAGAGATCATCGTCCCCATACTTGAGCCGCATAAATGTACTCCTTCATCTATACCAAGATGGTCTAATAAGTTCTTAAGATCCATTATCATCATGTCCATTGTATAGGGATAATCAGGTCGTGAACTTTTACCTGCTCCTCTATTATCGAATGCTATTACTCTCATCTTATCTTTGAAATAACTCAATTGATAATTCCATGATTGTAATTTTGTGAATGTTCCAGCTACGAAAACCAACGGTTCCCCACTTCCGGAATCTACATAATTTATACTTATATCCTCATTTGTAAATATAGGCATGAATTTCATCACAATTGTTTTGATAATTTAATTTTAATTTTTATTGTATTTAAATTCAATCGATTGGATATAGTTAATTAAAAAGAGAAAATCTCCCTTATTTTTGATACATTTTTCATATTACTCCTCTAAGTTAAAAATCAACCACTATTTTATTATATTTAGTAAAATTTATGTTTTTATATAAAAATTTAAATCCCTTTATTTTCGATTTTCATCCCTAATCCTACTTCTGATTAAAAGAGCCTTTTAATCCCTGAATCGATAATTTAATGTTAAATATTATCAATGTATGTTAAAATAATGAAATTTAAATTTAAAGTGTCTAATAACTCAAATAAATAAATCTAATCTGATTTGTCGGTTATTTCACGAGAATAGTGGATTATAATATCAACTTTTTTTAAGTAAAATCTACTCCTTGAAATTATGACACTTGAAAGAAAAGATGCTCCTAAAACCTTTATTCCCATTTTTATGATATGGATTTTCCTATGCAATCTTGTGGCGATAATCTTAGCAATTATATGGAATATTCACTTTCCCCAGAGCTTTTATTTTGATGCGACAGTCTCAATGTTTATAATTATTGCGATAAATATTCTAAGCATCATTCTATTATATCCAATGCTCGGTATGGCCCCAATAACCCCCTTTCTAAAGAGTGCCCTCATCTGGTATATTGTGATATCGATAATATACGTCATCTTGGGTGCTTACATTGCACTAATACCGGGGACCGTCCAATTACTAGGAGACCTTTGGTTTCATTGGAAGCGGAATAAACTAATAGGATAAATCAATAATCCTTATATTAAGAAATGTGATGAGTTATGTAATGCAAAATTAGATAATGAAGGATTTGAATAATAACGTTTAGATAAACTCAATATTAATCCCGAAATCATCGGAAATATGATAAAAAATATCTATGAAAAGAAAAAAATAAAAAATATTTTAAAATTAAAGATGTTTTAATTCTGAGAGCCTAAAGTAGCCAATAATCATCAAGATGAAGCTTATTATTCCAAGAACAGCTATCGCAATAACCGGTACGGCAAAAACAGCAACAGTACCTCCAAGTAATTCCTCAGAGGGTTGAGTCTCTTCAATGAAATGAATAATCAATTTTTCGATTTGAGGAAACGTAAAAATCGCAATCAGGACTATAATAGCTCCAATTATGAGTGAAATAAGAAGATACAGATACGACTTTTTTATTGTTCCAGATCCTTCTATAGCTTTTGGCGCAACAGTATTTGGGAATAATCCAGAATTCCCTTCTAAGAACATATGGAAATGTTTCCATGCACTCATCAGTAATACTAAGGCAACAGCCCCAACGGGAAGTCCTCCTGCCAATAAAACTACCAAAAGGGTTCTAATTAATGGAGCTATATCTTGAAATTCCGATACTGTAATGGGATCGCTTATATTAAATCCGGGGAGTGCTGAAATAAAAAGAAATCCTACGATAACACCAATAACGATAATAATCAGTGCTCCAACAATCCCAACGATTACCGCATATATGATATATTTTCGAAACTTCTCTAGCTTTTCATTTCCTAATTCTAAATTTGCTTCTTTGATATCTCTAAGCGATAAGAGCATAATAATAAACATTACCAAGTTAACAAATCCCCCTGTAAAAATACTTACTATAGAAAGTATCGCCAGAACATACATCTTAATGCCAAAATCTTCAAATTGTCGACTAAAATTCGATTTTTCCATGATATTTTCTCTTTTATTAAATATTGTTTTGCTTCAAATGAATCTATTCTTATATAAATATATATCTTTTATAGTCCATATATTATGGATCTTTATCGTGATATTCAAAAGAAGTGAAGCAGAATCAAATATAATAGTTGTAATATCTTTAGACAATTTAAGGCTGATTTTTAGTTCTGTAATCGTTTCAAGAATTTTATTCAGTTATTTCGCGATTTAGAATTAAAGCTATTTTAAATCAAAGTAATCATTGACGAGGCCATCCCTTTAAAAAAGTATCTTTTCTTTAACGGAGTTACAGTATCTAGCAATCAGTGGAAATCAAATTTCGTCAATATTAGGTGAGATTCAATCTTTATGCAAACTTGAAGAAATTTATTTAACAGACAATAAATTAACCTCGCTCCCAGATATTCCCGTAGTTGATGGAGAGAAAACAATTAATGGATATCATATTTTGCTAATAATAGGGATCATAGGGATTTGTTCAGTAATTTTGATTAAAAGGAAGTTAAGAATGAGTTAGATATCTTTTTTAAATTAATTTGCCGATCTTTCTCAATTTTTTTTATGCTCAAATTTCTCATCTCCCCTTTTAATAAATGAAACTAGAAAAAATAGGAGAGTCCAAAGATATTAATTATTTTTTAACAAAGAGAATCCATTTAGGGACTTTCTTCTTATATTCCAAATATTCTTCTTTAAAAATTACCTCAAGATCATTCTCCTCAAAAGTAGTGATCCAAAAATATAAAACAAAAACTATAATAAATCCTATAATTGAGAGCAATGATACTGATAAAAATATAAACCCAAGATATATTATGAGAATACCTAGAAATAATGGATGCCTTGTATGAGCAAAAATACCTGTTTTTATTAACTTTGAAGGGCTTTCTCCATGAAATAAAAGGTGACCTGTAAAAAATATTAAACCAAGACCTATTATTAAGAGACTCAAAAATAGAATAAGCAAGACAATAAATGGTATGTATTGGGTTAATATTGTGGAAAACATAAAGATAAAAGAATCTAAAATCCATATAAGAAAAAAAATAATTGCTGCGGATATTTGTATTGAAACACTTCTTGGATGTTCCTGCCCTACTCCTCGTTTATTAGCTGATTCCACTCTTTTCACTCTTGCGTTAATTATGATTAAAATCTAAATTAATTTATTTTTACAATCAATTTTAAACTTTCGAGAAATTCCTATAAATTCTCTGGGATAATTAAAGGCATTGAAAAACAAAAATGAAGTAAATAGAGCCGATAAATATTTTCGTTCTCGGTTATTTCATGATTTTTTATATATTGCTATTGATCATCATTAAATTATAATGCTATTGATCATCATTAAATTATAATCCTTGCTAGTATTTGTGTTATCATATTTCTCTGAATTTTCAAGATTCCTTATTTCTTATTACCAATTGACTTAAAATGGCAAGTCTTTATATCCAAGATAGTGATTCAAAGTGAGTAATTCGGATTTTGAAAATATGGATGACAAAATCGTGGTTATAACCGGGGCCAACTCGGGAATCGGTAAAGAGACCGCCAAGGTTTTAGCACAAATGGGTGCTACTGTAGTTATGATGTGCCGCAGTAGAGAGAGAGGAGAAGAAGCTCTACAAGAAATTAAAGAAAAGTCTCATTCTGAAAAGGTTGATTTGATAATTGCTGATCTTGAAGACCCTGAGTCTATAAAACAAGCAGTGGATCGATTTAAGGTAAAATATGATAAGCTTCATGTTTTAATTAATAATGCAGGTTTGATGTTGAACAAAAAGAAATTGACCACACTAGGATATGAGAAAACTTTCGCAATTAATCATTTGGGTCATTTTCTATTAACCAAGTTACTTTTGGATCTTTTATTGAAATCTGCTCCTGCAAGAATAATTAATGTTTCTTCTGAAGCCCATCGTTATGGAAATTTAAAATTTGAAGATATTAATATGAAGAAATATAAAGGATTTCGTGCTTATTCTAATTCTAAACTCGCTAATATTCTTTATACTTATGAAATTGCTCGAAGACTTGAAGATAGTGGTATAACTGTTAACGCTTTACATCCCGGATTTGTAAGAACTAATTTTGGCAACCAAGGAGTTAGAAAATATTTAAAACCATTTTTCAAATTTATTACACTGTTTGCAATTAATGTTAAAAAGGGGGCTAAAACTTCAATTTACCTTGCGAGTTCTCCCGAAATTGAAAATATTACGGGGGAATATTTCGTTAAATCGAAATCAGTAAAATCCTCTAAGATTTCTTATGATATTGAATCTCAAAAAAAGTTATGGGAACTTAGTGAAAGCCTTTTTGAAGAAGCAGAAATTGAAATAATCAAATATACCACTTAGATTCAAACTAACATTTAAGCAACAGCAGTGGTAGTTGCTGCTGCTACGTTTTTCCTTCTCTTGATGATATAATAGACTAAAGCGACGATAAATGTCCAAAAAAAGATTGATATTATCCACCCTATCGTCTCATCAAGCCTGATAGTACCAAACAAGAAAGAAAAGGCCGCAGCCCATTCTATGATGATATAAGGAACATGACTACTCGTTTTTGATCTAAAGTCAATTTTGAAAACGCTATCAAGTAAGAATTCTGCCATTAGATAAATGAGAATTAGAATAAAGTAGATTACAAATCTTATATCTTTACTAATTACAATAGAATTAATCAATATAGCGAGGATTGGAAGAATCAAGACGACAAGGATGACACCAAATATCTTAACTGTCTTCATTTTGTTATTAGCCATTAATAATATTGCACTAATCATTGAAATGAAAAAAATAAAGCCTGAAATAATAAACATCCAATCGAATAAATCCATGGTAATTTTCAGCTATTTTCAAGAGGTTTTATAAATCGATTACTTAGATTTAAGTATAAGATACCACTAATTCCAATCACTATAAGAACTACATAGAGCCAAGTTGAAATTAATTTGAAACTATCAGGAATTATTAATCCAATAATCACTCCAATCAACAAGGGGACCCCTAAAACAAAAAACAAAATTGAATAAAATTTCGACACTCTTTCTTTATCAACAACGGACTTCTTTTTACGGATAATTTTATGAAATCCTTCATATCTATCAATCAAAAAGTTTAGCCAACCTACTTTCATTAATATGCCAAGTACGCACAAAACTATCCCAATGATTAATGCATAAATTTCCATATACAACACTTTGTAATAAAGAGAATAGCTGTATTTAAAAATTTGTAAATGAAATAATAACTCTACCCCACGAGTGTGTAGCTTAAAACAGTAATCGATGAGATTTTTTGAATTTAGTGACAATTTTCTCTGAAATTGGAATGGAAAGGTAAATTCAGTGTCTGATTTCAATGAAAATTCCTTTGAAAAAAATATACAAAACTGTTGAATATGATAAGAATTATGCTTCTCCCTAGAATAAATATAGCAATTTCAATTGATTACTGACTGATAAATATTTATATTTAGATTTGTATTATAAACAATGAGAAAATTGACTCAAGTAAAAATAGACAAGGAAAATTTAGTTCAATTAGTGGACTTTAAATTAGGGCGTTTAAGGAAGGAAATCGAGAAAATCTTAGGAAAGTGGAGTTATTCATCTTCTAGAAAATTTTTAGATGATGCTAAGAATGGAACTTTATCTGAAGCAGAAGAGGATGCTATAATTTTAAGAAATCTTGAAGATGAAATTGATAGATTGGAACATCAAAAATCTAATTGGTTAAAACAAGAATGAAAGCAAGTGAGAAATTAATAGTTGCTAAAGAACTTCTCGAACTAAATTTGTCAACCAAAATAAGTCAAATTTCTATTGATTTAACTTATAAACAACTTCATATTGCCCTTATTGATGGAATTCATCTTTATATTGTTTATAATGACCATGGAGAATATAGTTATTCAATCATCTTTTCAAAATTGGATTTAGACAGATGCAGATTTGATAATTATGATGATCATTGGAATGTTTCAAGTCGTCCCCATCATTTTCATCCCAGAAAGACAAAAGAAGCAATTAAAAGCCCAATGATAGGATTTCCTGATCAGGATATAATTAAACTAATAGAATTATTAAAATCTGGAAAATTAAAATCAATTCCATAAAAATACCTTTTATATATAAATATTTTCTACTTGGAAATC
>JAHQWI010000018.1 GCA_029856085.1 Promethearchaeia archaeon
TGTTATTACATATCAAGCGATCGATGTAGTTGGTCATATTGAAGTTGAACAAGGAATAATAGTTATATTAATACCTGAACCTTCTGATCCAGGAATACCTGGATACCACTTATATATAATGATATGCATTATTAGTATAGTTTCAGCAATAATTATTAAAAGAAGATTTAAAAATAAATCTTAATTTTTTTTTTTAAATCAGTATCTAATGAAGTATTTTTTTATTCTTTATTTTTACTTTTTTTTGGTTCGACATAATTCCCTCCTTAATGAGAATATATGGATATTTTAATTTATGGCATGAAAAATATCTCAACCATGGCATCTTGATTATCCTGTAAGGTCCACTCAAAAGATTTACTTCTTTTTTTTTGGCATTTTTTAAGATACGCTCCATTTATCTTCCACGAATTATAGAGAAGCATCCGAACTAACATGTCCAAATATCTCGTATTGTCGTATTTAGATTTCCACCTACGACCCATCCGATTTAAGTCGGAAAACCCCGTCTCAATATTCCATCTTTTTTTATAAAATTGTGAAATGCGGGACGCCCAAGAGCTGGATTTACCCCTCGGTTTTTGGGTTGTCATAATAGCATAGATTAACTTTGAAGCATCGTTCAGGGTTAATATGCCTTTTTGAAAGTTTCGCTTGACCTCAAGTAAAGAATGTCCTTTTTTTGCATTTAATACCAAATAGACGTTCTGAAAAAATCGATAGCTTGCTTCAGTAGCACTTGAAAAGGTATATTTCCTTACTCTTTTCCCGATCCCTTTCAGGTATTCTTCGATTATTTTTTTTATCTTTTTGTACAATTTAGCAGGGATTAATACATTGCCTTTCATTCCCTTAATTTCGTCTAAAAGTTCTACTCGATAAAATTCCCTATCCATTATCACAAATTTTAACTCGAATCCCAAGTCGAGTACAGAGTCGAGAAATTTAATGATCATGGGAATTTTAGATTGCCCTTTTGCGATTTGCTCTAAGCCCGCAAAGAGCTGAATCCCCCGTGATAAAATCGAAAACCCTAAGTAATGACGCATCTTTTTCGTGCCCTTTTGCCGATTTGTCCCTTTGATCAATTTATCGTCTCTTTTCCCATAGTATGGATGCTCTGTGAAATCAATTAGAACATTTACCTTTCGCGAGATAAGGTTCATTTCTAATGCTTCTTTAATTTGAGAGAATAAACACTCACGCAAAATATTTCGTGCCTTTTTGTATCCAATCTTCCTTAGATACTTATTTACATCAGTTTGGTGTGGAATTTCTCGCTTTTTACGCCCATCTGCGTAGATTCTCTGTTTTCCTTTCTTTTTATGCATATAAAACCTATTCAATCTTTCACTGGCGCTTTTTATAGACCTTCCGGTAATTTCGGAATAAAAAAAGACTCTAAGAAAGTCACCAACTTCATATCTCGCATTTCTTCCCCTTTTGAACCCCCACATTCGGGATTGGATAGCATCACAAAACTTTTTAAAAAATGCTAGCATATATTCATTAGAGAAAAGTGGTCTTAACTCAACTTCCAAATCTGAAAGTGGAGATATATATTGTACGTTCATACATATATATTACCATTTTTCTCTTATAAATTTTCAGTAAGATTAACATATATATCAAATAAGAAAAATTAATTATAAATCTCAATAAAATAAAGCCAATCCTAAGTGTAAAAAGTAACAGTTCAATAGGATTTAGAGTTCAACTTCCTTTGATACTGTTACAATTATTTTTTGATGTTATTTAAAGACTATACGTTAGGTATCTAACACCTTTAGTTCTATATGGTCAATTTAGAATTGATCTTGACTGCTATTGCTGCGATGCAATAGCAGTCATTATATTTGTTTTTTAAATTTTATTTTTCTATTTTTCTGCAATCTGAATACTAGTTGGAATAATTGCTACTCTGGGAGTTTCACCAAATTTATTTTGCAATTCTTGAATCAAATCAGACCATTTATTAAATAACATAACGGATTTGGGAAAGAAATGATTCTTGTCTATCTCATTAACATTAGGGGAAAAAAGATATACTTTTCTTTTTTGGATAAAGAAATCCCAAAATCTTGTTTCTCCGATATTCCTATAGAGTCTTGCACCTGTTTCCCCTACAAGGCTGTGATATCCCCGTCCTTCATATGAACTTGTCATGGCGACTATCGCTCCATCTGGATCGATTAGTGTTTGTGGTGCTGTCATTAAGAAATTAAAAGCTTTATATTGAGCTTGATCTAATTCCGAATCTTCTGGCCATGAATTGAAAAAGCAAATTTGATTATTTTGGGTTATTTCTGTTGAATAAACTTGCTTCCCAAATTCTATAGCCTTCCTGTGAGCCTTTTTAAAATGCCCTGCAAAGATCCCTGCAATCTTACCCTTATCTGTTAATATTACATTTATTGAAAAATCTAATCCCACCTTCTCAGCAATATCCTCTATATCTCGACGTGCTTCAGTAATTATTCCAATTCCTCCCGATAGACTTTTATGATTTGCTTCAAGAGTATCTATTCCACATACACCTGGAAGTACTATTTTAGCACCTCCTCCAAATCCTGCAAGAGAATGAGGTATTACACCCCCTATAGCAATTTTTAAATCTCCATCAACGTACGTTTTATTAACGTATATCGGTGTTCCTTTTGATGATTCACCCAAATATTCTAAATTTTCATAAGGATGATGATTTTCAATTCTAAATTTATTCACTATTTCCTTTCCTAATTTAAGAATACAATCTTGCCTTGTCATTGGTCTGTGAGCCCCTAATGCTAACAGGATTGTTATTTGATTTTCTTTTATATTAGCTTTCTTCAATTCCTCAAGAACAGAAGGTAAAATTTTATAAATTGGAGTTGGTCTAGTCATATCATCAATGACAATAACAATATTTGTTTTCCCTTTTGCTAATTCTGATAATTTTAAGGTACCAATTGGGTTTAAAATGGCATTTTTAATTTCAACTTCTGATAATTCACTATATTTTGCTCCTTTCATATTACATATCGATATATCCCAAGAATCGGGGAAATCCAAGTTTATGAATCCTGGTTCTCTCCATGTTGCCCATGGGATTTTAATTTTTTGTGTCATATTATTATTACTTACCATTAGTTCTATAAAATTTAAATCAATTCATACTACTTTTTTAAATGAATATTTAAGTTTAGTATTTTCTTTTAATCTATAAAAGCACCCATTTTTTTTAAAAAGAGAGGTTTTGGTGATAAGCTTAACTAACAAGAAAAATAGTCTCGTAATAATGAAATTTGGTGGTTCTTGTTTACAAGATGCTAGATCTTATACTCAAACTGCAGAAATTATTAGAATTCATATAGATAAGTCGAGATTAGTAATCGTTGCTTCAGCAATGAAGGGTATTACTGATAAACTAATTGATTTCTACGTGAAGACTTGTAACGAAGATTTAGGTTGCGAAAGTATACTTAATAATATAAATTCTATCCATAGAAAATTAATTGAACAATTAATGAATTTTGAAAGTATCGAATATGAAAAATCAATCACATTTTTGAAAAAAAATATTGAGGAACTAACTCAATTAGGACATGTTATACAATTAATAAGACCAAGTATCGAAATTCAAGATCTTATCATTTCTTATGGAGAAAAACTTAGTACATTTATTTTAACTCAGTATCTCAACTCTTTAGGGATCAAATCTAAATATTTCCCCTCAAATGAGTTAATTCTTACAGATGATAATTTTGGGAATGCATTACCATTATTAAATGATACAGAAGCACTTATAAATGAGGATTTAGTGCCATTATTAAAATCAGACCCGGAATTGACATCTTGTATCACCGGATTCTTTGCCTCTACAAAAGAGGATAAGAAAATTACAACTTTAGGAAGAGGAGGGACAGATTTAACAGCAGCTATAATAGCTTATTCTTTAAGGAACATATTTAATACTAGAGTTATATATTGGAAAGATGTTAAGGGATTACTAAATGCAGACCCAAAAATTTCTAAAAAAACTTCTCTTTTAAAGCAAATTTCATATATTGAAGCGAAAGAACTTTCCTTTTTTGGCACAAAAGTCTTACATCCTTTATGTCTTGATGTTAGTGAGAAAGGAAATGTTCCATCTGAAATCAGATCGTTTAATGAACCTGATTCCGATGAATTTACTACAATTACGAAAGAACCTGTTGAAGATGGAAAGGTTATTAAAGCTATTACTTCAATATATAAACTTTCAATGGTTACCCTTGAAAGTGACACGATGATACCACTTTCAGGAACAGCTTCTAAACTGTTTTCTCTCTTAGGAGACAATAATGTGAATCTTGTCTTCATATCTCAGAGTTCTTCAGAAAATAATATTACATTTGGAATTGATTTCGAAGATTCGAAGAAAGTAAGTTTCTTATTGAGAAATTCAGATTTATTTGGAAAGAACTGGTTTCGAATAAAAATTAATAATGATATTTCTCTTGTTGCAGTTATAGGTGCAGGAGTGCTCCACACACCTGGTATTGCAGGTAAAGTATTTACAACATTAGGTAATAATAATATTAACATATTAGCAATCGCTCAGGGCTCTTCTGAATTAAATTTTACTGCTATAATAGAAAGAAAGGATTGTGCAAAAGCTATTAATGTCTTATATGATGCTTTTATTATCTAAAAATGAGAAGAATGAAAGTTAATAAAAATTTCTAAAACTTTCTAATGCGATACTTTTTCTCTTTTCTTCACTCTCTTCAGAATCTACGTTATCTTTAAGGGCTTGATTACAAATCTCTTTTCCAATTATTACTTTTGGATTATTTGCCCAATTAACATCTAATAGCAAACAAAGGTAATATACTGAAGATAAAATGAATGCAGTAAGGATGCCCATATTCATTTCTGTGGGTGTTTCAATAGAAATTTTAGCAGTAGGGACACCTTGTTGAATTAACGCTTGAAAAGTTGCATCTGCCTGGTAATTGACAATTGTTTGAGCACTCTTTCCATTTACATATTCAATAGAGGATTCCAAACTTAAATCATGCATTTCATTTTCCACTGTCCACAAAACTGGTGTTACTATACCTTTGGTTCCTCCTAGTAAATACTCTAAGACGGAATGTTGGCATATTGGAGCACCTTGATAAGTCCCGATCATACCTTTTTCGTCTTTTCCCGTACTTTCAGAAATACCTTGAACCCATAATCCAGTGCTTCCCTCTAAATTTTTAGAATATGGCATTGAAAATATAACATTATAACCCTTTTTATATATGTTGAATAAGTAAGCTGAAAATTCTACTGCCAAATTCTTTTTATAATCAGAAAATAAATTATAACCATCTTCCAACCCTTTTATAAAATCTTCAACATTAATCCCTGAAATAAATGCTGGGACAATACCTACATTAGTAACTGATCCTGCAAAACGTCCACTAAGATTAGGGACATCTAAAATAGGACAACCAATTTTTTGTAGTATCTTATTCATAGTTCCCATAGATGATAAGCCTAGAAACTTATACCCTTCCCTTAAGAAAATCCCAATTGTAGAGTTAATATCTAATGTCTCTCCCCCTCTTGAGATTGGAATCACAATTGAGTCATTTGGAGAAGTCTTATCCAAGCATCCTTTTAATTCTACCGCTCTAGAACTTGTAATAGGGAATATCTTTTTCTGTGATAAATGTTTTAATGTTAATAATGTTTGAATTGACCCTCCAGTTCCTAGTACTATTACATTCTTAATATCCTCTGTTATTACGGACTTGGAGGTTTGTTTGATATGATTAAGGTCTAAATAAGATTTAGTATCAAAGAAAAAAGGAATATCCCATTTTTCTCTATTTTTCTGAACGATCTCTATTGATTCTTGAAGTACTGTCTCATCTAATTTTGGATAATATTCTAATTTTATGCTATTCTTCATTTAAATTTCACCAAGTAATTAAGTTTAATTATTTAATATTTTCTTATAATTCTGTCTTGTTTTTATTGTTTTATTTAGTAAATAAAATAATATGTAGAATTCAAGAAAACTCTTTTTTATCAAACTAAGAACCCCCTTAATATTGTCGTTTCTTATTGGAATATTTAAAAAGTAAATCTAAAAATCAGAACTCTATTTTACTTAAAATAAATACCAGAATATCTATGCATAATAAAAATTAAGTATATAAAATACTCTAAAATTTTAATCGAGTGATAAAAAATGGCTAAAGCCGTAGATACAAAGGATAAAAGTGATTTTGTTGAGGGTCAAGCATATTATTGCCCAGAATGCAAAAGAACGCATACAAAAGGAAAGATTTATAAAGAACATTTAAAGTATGCCCAAATGGAAAATTCTGTGGAAGAGGTAAATCCTAATACCTATGATGATGAAGAAGAACTAATTGAAGCCTTTAATGAATTAGAAGAGGAAGAAAGAACTGAGGAAATTGATATTCAATTAGAGGATGAGAAAAATTCTGATATCGATGGGGATGAAAATGACTTAAAAGATTGCGTAGATGCAGTTAAAAAACTTCCTGGTGTAGGAGAAGCTACTTTAAATAAGCTTATAAAGGCAGGGTTCAACAGCCTTGAATCAATTGCATATACACCACCCTCAATAATTAAAGAGGAAAGTGGTCTTGGTGATAAAACTACTGAAAGACTAGTTAAAGCTTCGATGATCCAATTGGGAGTCGGTTTTAAGTCTGCAGATGCAATATGGGAACATAGAAAAAATATCGCACGAATCACCACAGGTAGTCAAGAATTAGACGATTCTTTAGGCGGTGGTGTGGAGACTGGAAGCGTAATTGAGTTTTTTGGAGAATTCAGAACGGGAAAAACTCAAATCATGCATCAGTTATGTGTGAATGTACAATTACCCAAAGAAAAGGGTGGACTAGAAGGTAGAGCATTGTATATTGATACAGAAGGCACTTTTAGGCCGGAAAGAATAATTCAAATGGCTGAAGGGCTTGATTTAGATTATAATAATGTGTTGAAAAATATTGTTTTTGGGAGAGCTTATAATTCTGATCACCAGATATTACTAGTTAAGGACGCAGCTAACATTATTAAAGAAAAAAATATAAAATTAATTGTCATTGATTCACTTATAGGACATTTTAGAAGCGAATATATCGGAAGAGGGACTTTAGCAAACCGACAACAAACTATAAATTCTCATCTACATGATTTACTAAGGTTATGTGATATATATAAAGATTTAGCAATTATCTTAACAAACCAAGTCCAGTCTAAGCCCGATGTTTTTTACGGAAATCCTTTACGAGCTGCGGGAGGGAATATTGTTGCTCACGGATCAACTATTAGAGTATATTTGCGAAAAGGTAAGGGAGAACAGAGGATAGCAAAAATAGTTGACGCACCTCACTTACCTGAATGTGAGGCTATTTTTAGTATTACAGAAAGTGGAATATCTGATTAATTAAATTTTAAAAAAGCGGTAAAACCATTATTTGAATTAAATCTTTATTTTCCAACCTTTTTTCTGTGTAAATTCTATTTTCCCAATCTTATTCATTTGATTTATTATCAGATTAATAACTTTTTCAGAAACGGTAACTTTCTGTTTAGCAGCATTCTCTAAAACTTTATCATTTAAGAGTTTTAAGGTTTTTACTGATTTTTCCTTGTATAAAATTTTTAGAACAATTTTTTCTATTTGTTTTTTTATTTTAGAGGGAATTAACAATGATTCTTTTTTTTGTTGCTCTAAATTAAGTTTATTAAATTCATTATCCAACTCTGATTGCTCAATTACAATTGTTTTTAACTCAACCTTCTTAAATTCCTCCATAATTAATAATCTTTCCTCTTTATTCTCCTCTTTCTCCTCTCTCCTTTTTTTAGAACTTACTCGTTTTTCTTCTCTTCTTCTTAAAAAAGATAAATTAATGAGAGCTGAACAAACCAAGATAAATATTAATGAAGTATCGATGGATATAATTTCTTTGCTTAGTAAGGCATTCAATAGAAACATAATAAAATAAAATCGATTGGAATTCTATTTTTATAAAAATTTATATTGTTGATCATAAAAAGGTTACTTCAATTTATAATTACTTTCGTTAAAACTAAATTAAATTATATGATATCTTTTAAAATAAAAAATAAAAAGTAAGAAAAAATAAAATTAAATTAATTTTTCATATTCCTTAGATTTATTAGAGAGTCTCTTAACTTCTTTTGTCATTTCAGTTCCCCCTAGCTTAAATATTTCGGAGGCAATTTTCGAAGACATTTTATATTTTTGAGCCGCCTCATTATATTTTTCCTCTTTAGCTGCTAATTTTGCTTCTTTTTCAAGCTTTTTCATCTTGATTCGAAGATCTTCAATTTTAATTAATCGAATAAATTCATTTAACTGTTCTAATTCTCCAGTTAATTCCCAACTTGTAGCTATTTTTGCGGCATTCTGGTAAATATTAATTGTTTTTCCATAATCCTTCTCTTTCCTTGTAGTATTAGCAATCTTCTTTAATTTTCTAATTTCTTTTTTAGCACCTTTAACATTATCGATTAAAGCAGCACCAGGTTTTTCTTCAATTGGAGCTGAAACAATTTCATGCTGTTCCATTAAACTCGCAAAGTAGGCTTCCCTTTCAGCAGGTCCCATTTGTGCAAGATCATTTACTAATTTTTGTTTTTCTTCTTGAGATAAATTTACAAATCCTGCAACTTTTTGATTTATCAGAGCTAATTCTTGTTGAGAAATTGGTTGAGCTTCGATGGCTCCTATTTCTATTGGGATCAATATTTTCTTATCTCTTAATTCTTTAATCCCCATAAAGATTTCTGCGGTGTCTTTATGTGTCTTTTCAGTTGCTTCTTTCAAGAGTGTTGCAATAAAGAAAAAACTTCGGTCTGAATCTTTCATCAAAGTATTAGCTACTTTTAACACATCTTTAGAGTGAGGACTCTTCAAGGCTTTAATGTTTGAGAATTCATATGTGATTTCATGAGGGAGAATGATCGAAGTACTTAAGATCTCGTCAACTAGACTTCCAGCGTTTCTGAATACATTTAACTGCCCTCTCCAATTAGGTAGTTCACTTGCATATGATTTCTCAAACCCATTTATAAAATCCATTAGATTTTTACGCAAAATGATCGAAGCTTTTTTGGATAACACTAATGCAATCCTAATGAATTCACCATCTGATAATAATAGCATTTTATCACCATAGGTAATTTCATTCAACTCCTCTTGACAAACTAAATCTTTTCCAAATGAACAAATTGCAGAAATGAAGCCACTAATCAATTCTGGGTCAATGCCTTCCGATCCAAAAGATTTGAAGAAAATACATGTACCTGTCCCTTTATATAACACTAGGATATGTTCTAAACTAATCGCATCATCGAAAATTGTTTTAACCTCTTTTAAAACCCGCGATTTCTCGCGCTTTTTAGGAACAATTACTCCCCTATAAACTCCAATTGAACCGCCAGCAACAGCAATAACCGCTCCAATGATTATAAGAATGGGAATAAAATCTTCAAAAGTTGGCCCTGTTGAAGGTATAATTGTAATATCTGAAATTTCAGTAGAATATTCTTGGTGGTAATATGCGCTAGCTAATTGAATAGTTAAATTCAACGTTCTAGTATCACTATAGGTGGGTACTTCAAATTCTACCTCTCCTGTACTATTAGTTAAATATGGTCCTAAAGATGTGCCAGCTTCACCATTATAATATGGAATAATAGTAATCCATGATTGATCAATAGGTAACCACACAGATCCATTGTAATATTCTGCTTCAATAACAATTGTAAACGGAAGTCCTGCATCCACGCTTTCAGGTGGTATTGCTGTTAAAATTGCTTGATACTTTTGTATTACCGTTAAATTTAAAACAAAAGTAACTTCCTCATAATTTAATTTGTTAATTGTTATATTTATCTCATAATTTCCTGTTACTAAAGCAAGATCTGAAGTTAAAATTTCCATTCTATGATTAAATGTTATAATTTCCCATGCTCTAGTGGCAATTGTTCCATTGGCGGCAGTATTAAGATTTTGATATCGAACGGTGTAAGAGTCAGCTAGAGTGGAAACCAGATTGTTACCATATTCTAAATCAGTCATATTAAATTCAATAGTGATATCACTTCCTTCAAAAATCGTAAAATTGTAATATGCTCCTTCAGGTGTTAGTTGTCCTCCTGGATCAGATATAGAAATTAATTTAATTTGTGTGTAATTTCCTCTTAGGTAAAATTGAATATACGCTAAACTATAGTTGAAATTAGGATATTTCGAAATATTTACTTCTAATGTATATAAACCTGAAATTGTGTCTAAAGTGCTAATATTTAATTTATAATTTCCATCTCCTACTCGATCGAACAGTTCAAATCCAGGGTCCCACGTAGTACTTGTGTTATAATTTTCAATGGAAATATCACTATCCAATAATCCTGTAATCGCTTTGTTATTTGTTGTATCATTAAAGTAGAAATCAATAGAAATATTAAGCCCTGTACTACGAGCAAAGTCGGCATTTTCGTTCCATGATTCAACTTCAATCCTTGTCTCAATTATAGTTACTAATATCGAAAGCGAGATTTCTTGAGATTGGTTACCAAAAGCATAAATACTAAAATTGAGAATATAAGGAGTTCCTATTACAAGAACATTTGAAGTAGTTAAATTTATTGTATAATAACCAGCACCATCATTCCAAAGGTACCATTGAAATCCATTTAAAGGAGATGTACTTTGAAAAGTATCATATCTGTCAATCGGGTTTTCATTTGTATCTGTATAATTAAAAGTATAAGTTGCATTAATACCTTTGATTACTTCTATTAAAGGGGGATTATTAAAGGGTTTAATTTGAGTTGTTATTTGTCGTTCAAAAGTAAATGTCCTTGTTAAATTAATATAATTTGTTTTATTTGCCCGAATAATTATATTAACATACCCATAATTAGTTCCGAAATGGGCATCTCCCGCATCAATAGTTATATTATAAGTACCATCTCCATTAGGCCATATATTATCCGATCGATAAATTGTACCATCAATAGTAT
>JAHQWI010000019.1 GCA_029856085.1 Promethearchaeia archaeon
TTCTTGAGATTCTTCTAATGATTGGATTGGAAATGTCATACTTACAGGAGTTCCAACATGAATCAAATCACTCTCTAATTCTTGTCCTACCCAAGTATAACTATTGGCACCTAAAACAGCTCCATCTTGCATGACGGTACCAGGACTGATAATTGTTTGAGGTCCAACAACACAAGCTTTACCAATTTTTACCTTTTTTATTATAATTTGCTCATGGTATATCAGATGGGAAAAAATACATATGTTCAATGAAGTCATAGTAAAATCCCCTATTTCTATAAACTCGGGATCAATATAGCCTTCATAGGCAACGACATTTTTACCAATTGAAACTCCAAAGAAACGGTAAGCAAAAATGTCAGACCATGGTATAGGTAATGCCCTTGCGAGCCAAATAGGAAAATATGCATTCCAAAATCTTCGATGGGTATATTTCCACTCTTTACTTCCTCTCTCGAAAACACCTTCTCTTGGAGGATACATTTTGTTTAAAATTTTGTTAATACCCGCTGAAAATAGTATGATGGAAAACGCAAATAAAAACATATTGCCATATAGATTTAAAGGCAATAATAACCAATAATACCATTCAGCAGTAAGACCTAAAGAAAAAAATTGTTTTCCTGTAAGAAGAAAATATAGTTGGTTGACAAACCAAAGATTAATGAAAACTAAAACTATTCCCCCAACAAATAATTGTATAAGAATAATTAAAGTGAACGGGGTTTTGTATACCCCTGAGGTTGAAATATATTCGATTTTAAAATGTGAATTTTCCGTATTGTGCATTTAATTTATCGAACTTCACTAATGATTTCCTTATAATATATTATAATTTTGAAAATAATTAAATCATAATATTCAATTCAAATATTTGATACCCTAAAGTCAAAAAAAATTAAAAGCTTAATTCAATATGATATATATATTATTATCAAAAAAATTCAATAAATCAATTTAAAATTTAAAGATATTTGAATAGTTTAAAGGTGAATAATTATTAGTATTGACTGGGAAAAAGCTGAAGCAAAACCAGATAAGAAAATGTCAGTTGAAGGCAGATTCTTGTTAGACCTCAGAGCTAAGGTTAATGATCTGGAAAAACAGTTGTCCGAAACCAAAATTGAATTATCTCAAACACAAGATAAACTTGCCAATACTCAAAATGAACTTGCTGATACTATAAGTACTCTTGATGACACTCAGAATACGCTTGAAAAAACAATTGGAGAAGGCCAAAGGAAAGATCAAACTATCGAAGCTCTAACAGCGGAAAAAGAGGCTTTAAAGAACGACTTAGAAGAACATAAAACTAAAGTTAGTGATCTTGAATCAAGCCTAAGTACTTCAGAAGAAAAAATAGCAACTTTAGAAGCTTCAACACAAAAAGCAGCAGATCTAGAAGCTCAATTAAATGAAGCAAATAGTACAATCTCAACAAACCAAGAAGAAATCAGTAATCTAAAGTCAGGAAATGAAGATTTAAACTCCAAACTTACCGCATCTCAAAGTGAATTTGATCAGTTAAACTCACAACTTAGTGAATTAAATAATACCTTATTACAAAGAGATACTAAAATCCAAGAATTAAGTGATGCTTTTACTGAAAAAGAGCAAGCATTAGAGTCAACAACAGCTCATCTCACGGAAGTTGAATCTGAATTAGATGAGTTAAAACCGCCAGATATAGGTGCGGGTGGTTTCGCTGCCGATGAGAGGATTACATGTCCTATGTGTGGTGCTGTTGGACACAATATAAAAACAGTCGAAGATAAAGCTAAAGTTTTAAGCTACGTAGGACACATTCCAATGTATGCAAAAAAGCACGTATGCAAAAAATGTGGTTATGAGTTCTGAATTAACCAAAACACCAATTTGGCAAAATTCTCTAACAGGTTTTTTTAAATTTCCTTTTTCTTTTATAATTTTTAATTTAATTGGAATAAAAATTAATGTAAAATTCCATCTTTTTTTAATATTCTAAGCTTGTTAAATGAATAAAAATGCTATTTTTTTCTTTCAAATCGTTCATAAAATTCAAAATTTTAAAATATTTTACCCGTATTTATTAACAATATGAATGATAATCCTAAGAAGAAATTCATTGGTACTTTACCTCAAAAAGAATTACTAAAACTATATTCTAAGCATGTAAATGGTCCCAAAGTTCGCTTTTTCAAAAGTCTTGGTTTAGGGGTTATTCCTGGGGAAAGGGAAGGCGTCAAAATGCGAACATTGGAGGGTCCGAGACCTGGTGAACCTCCTTTAGAAATGTTTAATTGCCGTACTTCTGGAGGAGTGTATAATCTAGGTCACCGAAATCCAAGAATTTTTCAGATGTTTAAAGATGCTTTAGATGGTGGGTTAGATATAGGTGATCACATTCTATTATCTGAACAAAGAGCCCTATTAGGAAAGAAACTTGCAGATTTAATGCCTGGAGATATAAGTAAAACTACTTTTGGTGTAGCAGGAGGAGAGGCAATAGATTGTGCAATTAAATTTTCGAGAGCATACACAAAGCGTAAAGGATGCGTTTCTGCTATAGGTGGTTATCATGGTCATACTGGGTTTGCATTAGCAACAGGAGATCCAGGATTTAGAGATAATTTTCTTTGGGATCTTCCCGGATATAATCAAATTCCATTTGGGGATATTGATGCTATGAGAAAAGCCGTAACTGATGATATTGCATGCGTTATATTAGAAACCATTCCCGCTACTGCAGGTATATTGATTGCCTCTGAAGGATATTTCCCAGAAGTAAGAGAAATTTGTGATGAAAAGGGCACAATGATGATTATAGATGAAGTACAAACAGGTCTTGGTAGAACTGGAGAATTATGGGCAATATATGGAGGGTTGTATCCAAACGAAAAAGTGGTGTCAGATTTTATGGTATTAGGAAAGGGTATGAGTGCTGGAATTTACCCATTATCTACATGTAGTTATAAACCATTTATCGAAAAAGCTGTCTATAAAGATGATCCATTTATTCATATTTCTACTACAGGCGGTTCTGATATTGGATGTGCTATCGCGTTAGAAATGTTAAATATTCAATCAGATCAAAAATTCTTAAATCATGTTAAGGAAATGGGAAAAGTCTTCCAGAAAGGATTAGAAGAAATAAAAGGGGAATATCCTGATTTAATAAAGGAGGTTAGAGGAAGAGGTCTTATGTGGGGTGTTGAATTCCATAGCGAAAGTGATAGCCAATTAGCTATGTTATCTATTATAAAAGAAGGGGTATTGCTTGATTATTCCAATAATAAAAAAAATACTCTTAAAATTCTGCCGCCTTTAATTGTTCAAAAACCCGATCTTGATGGAATTTTAGCAAAGATTCACATTGGAGTTGGTAAATTAAAAAATATTAAAAAATAAAGAATTTATATTTTTGATTTCTTTTCTTCATGGATTTTAGCTACATCTTGTTTAACTTGCTTTAACTTTTCCCCATGTAAAGGATACTTATAAATAGCTAAAATTGCAATCACTAGTGCTATTGCGGGATAGACAAATATTAAAATTCGGAGTGTCATTTGGATTTCTGCTGATGCTGGAAGTGTAAAAACTTCCCAATCCGCAATTATGAACATGGGACCGATGCTTAAAAATACTATAATAATTGCTAATCGTAAGAAAAAAGCATTAACCCCATAATATCCTGCTTCCCTTCGGGTTCCTGTATTGACCTCATCCTCATCAATAATATCACTAACAACTAAATCGATTATATAGAAAGACCCTGATAACCCGAGACCAATAAAAAAGAATACTATAATCGCGGGTATCTCCATATTTGGTCCTAGAAACATCAGCGGAAATAACGTTATGATCCAAGAGGTCATTGAAATCATCCATGCTTTTCTATTACCAATCTTTCTAACTACAGGTTTCCATACAAATGTTATAAATATCACTGAGGATATAAATGCGGCACCCATAAGAAGCGAAATCATCAGAGCATCATCCATACCCAATACTGCTTTTGCATAAAGAGGTATTAATGTTGGTAATATTCCATAGACAAACCAATTCGCAATTTCCGCAGGAATATACCACATGAAAGATTTACTTTTTATGCACATCCTGATTGAGTTGGAAAAGCTTGGTGCTATTTTATAGTCTTCCCTGAATTCTTTTCTTTCTCTTGGCGTAAATTTAGCGAAAATTAATCCCCCAATAATAATGATTATCATAGCACCAATCCCGAATAATTGATATTCTCCTAATGCTTTACTTGCGTCTGCAGAGTCAGGGGTATAGTCTTCAATAAATAGACCTGGCAAAACAAATGCAATTATTAGCCCTAAAATGAGAAATGATTGTCTTACATTGTTAGCTTTGGTTCTTTCATCTTCAGAAATGAAAGTTTCTGGGAATAATGATGTGGTGTTAAGACTGAACATAGTATAGAAGAATTCGAATACGATGATAATTATCATAAAATAAATAAAATTACCAATCTGATTGTCTACTCCAATCGGTAGTATTGGGGTAAACAATAGGAATACAATTATCCCAAGAGGTACTATTGCAACCATGATATAGGGTAAACGGCGTCCAAATCTTGTATGTGTTCTATCTGATAAATAACCAAGCATAGGGTCATTAAAACTATTCCAAAAAGCCCATATTATAAAACCTGCTGTAATTAACGTAATGCTGAGTTGAACTTCAGTAAAGTAGAATGTAAGCACTCAAAACGTAAAAGTTTGGTATGAAGCTTGGTCAGCTATTTGTCCGGTAGAATACTTAGCAGCTTTTTTAAAAGAATAACTCTCTTCAATTTCTTTTTTTATTTCATTCATTGTAATTTTTTAAGAATAATTAGGTTGATATTATATTTCTTTCTCTGCTAGTAAAACTTTGAATTCTTCATCGATAATCTTCTTTATTAAGAATAAAACTAAACTTCTTAGTAATAAAACTAAAACTACTTAAAAATCATTAAAATTATAAATAAAATTGGAATAATATTAAATTAGAGTGGAAATCTTTTAGACTTCAAATTTCTAATTAAAAAAAATGGACGAAAGAGTATGAAATCACCTAAAGAAAAGGAACAAAATGAAGAAAAGGAATCAAGAAATATAAACGGTTGTCCTTATGGTACAAAAGAATTTTTTAATTGGGTTATGAAACACCTAATTGTTGATTTTTATTATCCTTTTATGATTTTAATATATTTCTTGTTTGTCGCTTCTGTGGTTACTACATCTACATTTATTGTTTCTTGGTATTGGTATGTAATTTTTTCTGTTGCTTTTTTAGTATTTGGACTTATGTTTATATATCGAATGCTTCAACGAATTATACATAAAATAGAAAATATCGGCGATCTAAACGAAGATGGGTGGCGAGAATTTGAATTTAGTAAATTGAATCCAAAATATCCTAAATTAAAACCAGAAGATGTTAAATATAGAATTGGATTTGTCGGGGATATTATGAAAATGGACGAATATAACCTAAAATTTGAAAAAAGGATTAAAAAGTTTTTTGGTAATACTAATTATATTGTTGGAAATTTAGAAGGCATAATTTTAACAGAACAATCGAAAAATGGTGGCATAGCTGCTCAAAACCATAATATAGAAATATTAACACAGTTAGAAAGGATATTTAAAGATTCGACACAACATAAAAAAAAATCAAAATGGCTTTTATGCGTTACTAATAATCATAGTGCAGATTTTAGTGATGAAGAATTTAAAAATTCACTAAAATTAATAAACGATCGGGAAAGATTTATCGCAATTGGAGATAAAGAGCATGCTTACTATCCATGGGATAACAGCAAAGAAGAACATGAAATTAATATTGTGGTTGGAACGATGTGGAGTAATAAAAAAACTAATAACTTAATAACTCGTTTTAAAGAGTGTAATAGGCATCATGTTCCAGGGAAATTTAATATTCTATTTCCCCATTGGCATTATGAAAATGAGTGTTATGTGCGTTCAAAAGTTCAGCGTAAGAGTATAAATCTTAAATTAAGAGGAGAATATAAGGATAAGGACTGGCGGGTAATCTTTAAAATTATGAAACATTACACTCCCGATATAATATTAAAAAAGATTTTACCCAAAATTCCTCTTATCCAACGTATAATCAAACATATGCCTTATCTTAAAAGATCAAAAAAACTAAAATTAGAAGAAAAGGAGCAAAAATGGGAGATTATATTTGGACATCACCCTCATGTTCCACAACCTATAACTGTTTATGGAGAAGGAATATTGGCATACTCAGGAGGTAATTTTACATCTTCAAAAAAGAGAAAAAAACATATTAGTGGCATGATAATGAAATGCGAAATTGGGCAAGTTAACAATTCTGGACCACTTGTTTTAGGTAAGATTGAATGGAGTTATACTATAAATGAAAGAAAAAAGAAAGAAATAAAAGAAGTTACAGTTATCATCGATTGTCAACGGAATAGGAGGAATTACTTTGCAAATCGTAAAATTAAATTTAGCAGAAATTTGATAATATTTAGTGTTGCTTTAGGTTGTTGGCTTGGTTATTTCTGGATATTTTTTGGCATAAGTGTTATATATTGGATATTATATGCTCTACTAATGGTGTTTGAAATAGTATATTTTTCAATAAAAAATATTAAATTGGTAAGAAGATGATGGTTAGACCTGAATATGTAAAAATAGTTGAAAAAATAAGAAATTATTATAGAAATGCTACAAAATGTAATAATTCCGTTACAGTTTTTGATAAATTTTTTCACTTACATACAATATTTTTAAGAAAAGATACCTAAATTTACTTATATCATCAAGAAATTGAAAGTAAAATAATATATACAGTGCTTATAGAATAATGGTTAGTCTTGAGAATTTAATGTTAATTTTATCAGCGTCTTCTACTGGAGTCTTACTAGGCGTAGGGGGTTTAATTACTTGTTTTTATGCAATAAAGAGAAAGAACAGTCTTATTCTTTTATTTTCTGCGATGTGGCTGTTATATGCTATATTTTGGTTTATTGATGCGGCTGCTCATTTTCATTATTCAACATTTCTCATGGCTATTGCAATTGTTCCCCAACTTATAGGAGTTCCATGTATAATTATTTTTATTGAGCTTAGCAGAAAAGAACATGTAAGTCCCTTAAAGATTACTATTTTATTTATACTTGAATTTGTAGTATTATCCGTAACCTTTTTACTACCTGAAAGCGAAAATTACGATGTAATTCAAGGTTATGGTGTGCATAATAAAGGCGCCCTTCGCATTGTTCAGGTTATTTTCCTGCTGTATTTTGTTTTTCAATATTTTATATGGAGTTATCAAACCTGGAGAAAGGCACCACTTGAATATAAGCGTATGGTCACTTGGCTTTTATTTGGAAGTACTTTATTTTCCATTGTAACAGTACTAATGTATGCGATAGGAGGGGTTATAAAATTATTTAATTCACTCGCATTTTTTGCTAACGGGATTGGAGCGTTTATTACCATAATAGTAATCTTGAAAGATCCAAAAATTATCTATATTTTACCCTTTAAAGCATACAGAATTTTAGTGGTTGATACAAATGAAGGAATTGCTCTTTTTAAATATGATTGGGCTGAATTAGGAAAAGTAGAAGAAAATATTTTTTCCATGGTACTCCAAGCAGTAGGAAGTATATTAGATGAGATCTTAAAAAAGGGTGAAGTGCGTGAAATTCAGATGGACAGAGCAGTCCTTCTTATTCAACATGATAAAAGATATCCTATTGCCTCAGTTTTAGTTACTTCAAAATCAACTAAATCCTTGAGATATGGTCTTCGAATATTTAATGATCAATTTATTTCAAGTTTTTATACTGATGGTATTGACTTTCATGAAGTAAGTAAATTTAAGGATGCAAATCTATTAGTTGAAAAAATATTTGATTTTGTGCCAGAACGTAGGAAACAAACCTAAAACTAATTTTCAAGACTTTTGAAAAGTCTAATTTTATCACTTATAACAGACATAAATTTAAATACCAAGTTAACTGTTTAATTCTTGGCGGAAATATTCAAGTATTTCTAAACTCTTTAACGAGAGTTTTAATAAATATTTTAAATATTCAGAGGGTGAAATATATTTGGAAGATTCCATTTTGTTCTTTCATGAAGAAGTGCAGCCTAAAGAAAAGATTTACAAAATATTATTTACAGGCTTGGATGGAGCAGGTAAAACAAGCATAATATTAGCTCTACAGAGAGAATTTTCAAAAATAGCTGTAACTGAACCAACTAGAGGTGCCAATAGGACAACCTTTAAATTATTAGGAAGAGAGGTAAGTGAGTGGGATTTAGGCGGTCAAAAGAGTTATCTCATTTCTTATTTAAAAAATCCTGGTAAATATTTTGACGATACAGAAATCGCAATTTATGTAATAGATATATTAGATTCTTCACGTATAATCGAATCTTTAAGTTATTTATATGATGTAGTTGAGAAATTTGAAGAACTGAAAATTGAGCCACCTATTAATATTTTTTTTCATAAATGCGATCCTAAATTAATCAATAGTATAGAAAAAGAAATAGAAAAGCAAATTGACGAATTAAAGAAAGAAATAATTGAAACAGCGAATTATGAGAAAATACATTTTTTCTGTACTTCGATATATGATCCCTATACAATTATTAGTTCTATGTCTCAGATTTTATTAGAATTATATCCAAAATCACAGTTAATACAAAAAACTATTGAAGAATTTGCGAAGAAATTAGATTGTGAGGGCTTAATCATAATCGATAAAAACTCGATTATTTTAGGATCTTGCTTTAAAGATGATGAATCAAAAAAATTATTGAGTAGTACTATTGCTTATTTTCTAACTCTTAACGACATTTTTTTAGAAATGGAAATAGAGCAACAGGAAGACCAGATAATTGTAAGAAAATCAGAAAAATACTTTCTATTCAAACCAATTCTGTTAAAAGAAATAGATTTACCATATTATATGCTTGTTTTGAAAAAACATAATCCTTTTGATATATATTTTATAAACAAAGATTTTACAGCATTTGTAAACATTTTCAGGGATATCATAAAAAGTCAATGATTATCTTTTCTTTTTCTTTAATTCTTATACTCATTTTATATTGAAATTCTAAATTAGTGCAAAAATAAATATGACTTAAATCTATAACTTATATACGTTAAAAGAAACCACTATTAATTTTTGTTTAAAAAAATGGATTTGGAAAAATTATTTAGACCTAGATCGATTGCTGTAGTAGGAATAAGTAAGAAAAATCCTCTTAGCCCTGGTCGAATAGTTCTATTAAAAAATGAATTTGAAATGGAAGTAAAAGTTTATGGTATATATCCAAATGGTGGAGAAATTGAGGGAATTCAATTATATGAACGTTTAGATCAACTACCTGAAATACCAGATCTTCTCGTGATTGCTGTTGGGCCTGATGACACTTTAGAATATATCAAAGAGTGTGGTGATCTTGGGATACCTGCAAGCGTAATAATTGGAGGGGGGTTTGCTGAAATTGGTGGAAAGGGCAAGAAGCGACAGGAGCGACTTGAGAAAATTGCATTTGAAAGTGATATTGCAGTGCTTGGACCAAATTGTCTTGGTGTTTATGCACCACCAATTGTAGATACAATCTTTTTACCTACAGAACGTATAACAAGGCCTCCGAAGGGATCCGTAGCATTAATTAGTCAGAGTGGTGGGGTGCTTGTTGATCAGTTTTTTGTAAAGTTCAATGAGAGAAACATAGGTGTATCAACTGCGGTTTCAATAGGCAATCGTGCTGTCGTGGATGAAGTAATATTATTAGAATACTTCAGCCGAGTAGATCCAGAAACAACAAATATCGCTTTTTATTTGGAAGGATTTAAAGAAGGTAGAGCGAGAGATTTTTTACAGCTAGCAAAAGAGTCAGAAGATACAGTAATAGTATTTTTTGGAGGTAAAACGAGAGAAGGGAAAGTGGCAACACAATCACATACAGCGAGTTTAGCAGGGAATTATAAAATTATTTATGATGCACTAAGGCAACATTATATTATCCAACCCCATTCAGAACGAGAATTATTAACATGTTTAAAGGTTTTTGATATATTGGCAAAAAAAAGAAACCCATTTGGAGATAATGTTATAACTTTTGGTGATGTAGCAATAGTATCTGTTTCTGGAGGGCATGCAGTATTAGCATCCGACATGTTAAAAAAATATGGATTGAATGCTGTGCGGTTTTCTCATCAAGAAAAGAGAGATTTAAAAAGCTTAATGAACCCTGTTGCTGCAGAAATTGCTTCATTTAATAACCCTATAGACTTAACCGGGTCAGTATTAGATACGGATATTGAAAATATAATTCGTTATTTATCTGATGTTGAAAGAATTGAATGCATTATTTTACTTCTACTTCCTTACCCTCCTAACATCTCCTTTCAAATTGGAAGAAGAGTAGCAAATATTATCACATCTAAAAATAAACCTGTTGTTTGTTTTGTTCCTTATGTTCCAAAATATTCATTGATAATAGAATCATTAGAACTGGCAAATATTCCAGTTTTTCATTCAATAAAAGAAACGGTTCAAGCAGTGTCAGCATTAAAACAAAGAACTAGAGTAGATAACCTAAAACTAAAAAATATGTTTTGGGAGTAAAGATCTTAACACTCTAGAATTAAGCAACATCTACAATATTATCCAATTCTAGTATAGATTTCTCTATATATTTTTCGTCATCAATATATAATTCAATTGCATTTTGTGGGCAGATATTAACACATCTACCACACCCTCTACATTCTTTACTAATAACCGCATGATTATCCTTTAAACTTATCGCATTGACAAAACATATATTTTTTAGGCAGGTACCACATCCTATACATTTATCAGATACTTGTACAACCACTCCTGGCATTTTTTTTATCTTTGATCCTATTTTTGGGGCTAAGATTGAAGA
>JAHQWI010000020.1 GCA_029856085.1 Promethearchaeia archaeon
ATATAATGTTTTTGAAATTATAAATAAAATGTTTAAATTCCATTCAAATCTTTTTTGAATTAGAACTATCCTAATATAATATAAAATATATAATATCTTGATTTAGTTATTAAAAATTAAAACTTGAAATTCAAAAGTGTAAAATATAATGTCTAAAGAAGAAAGAATGGAAAGTATTCTCACTGAAAATCGTATATTTAATCCTATCGATCTTAATCCCGATTATGCAAAAACTGGAATGTCAATGGAAGAATATCAAAAACTATACAAACAATCTATTGAGGATATGGAGGGATTTTGGGGTGAACAAGCAAAATCTATTGATTGGTTCAAACCATATGATAAAGTTTGGGAAAAATCTGATTTATTTCCTGGCAAGTGGTTTGTTGGTGGAAAACTTAATGTAAGCTATAATGCTTTAGATAGACATGTCAAAGCTGGAAAAGGGGATAAAATTGCTCTGATATGGGAAGCAGACGAACCAGGACATGTAAGAAAATTTACATATAGTGAACTCTTAAAAGAAGTAAGCAAAGTAGCCAATGGAATGAAGAAATTAGGATTAAAAAAAGGTGATAGAGTTACAATATGGCTACCTATGGTACCTGAACTAGCAATAATTATGTTAGCATGCGCCCGAATTGGTGTAATACATTCAATAGTTTTCGGAGGATTCTCAAAAGAAGCTGTTAAAGATAGGGTTGAAGATTCTGATTCGCGTCTTCTTTTCACTAGCGATGAAACAGTAAGAGCCGGTAAATTTTACCCAAAAATGGCTGACGTAGCTAAAATTATTGATGACGTCCCTACTATTGAGCAAGTTATTATTGTCCAGCGTTCTGGAAGAGAAGTTCCTCACACAAATAAAGATATCTGGTATCATGACTTCATTGAAGGAATGAGTGAAGAATGTGAGCCTGAAATAATGGATTCTGAGGATACTTTGTTTATTTTATACACAAGCGGAACAACTGGAAAACCTAAAGGAGTAAATCATACTACTGCAGGATACATACTTTATACTTCATTCACACATAAAGTTGTATTCAATTATCACGAGGGAGATATATGGTATTGCACTGCTGATATTGGATGGATTACAGGGCATTCTTATATTGTATATGGTCCATTAGCAAATGGTGCAACTTCTCTAATGTTCGAAGGAGTACCAACATATCCCGATGTAGATCGCTTTTGGGATATTGTTGAACACCACAAAGTAACCCATTTTTATACAGCACCTACAGCAATACGCGCTTTAATGAGGTACGGTGATGAACCAGTTAAAAAACATGACTTAAGTTCTTTGAAGGTTCTTGGAACAGTTGGTGAACCAATAAATCCGGAAGCTTGGACTTGGTATCATAGAGTTGTAGGAAAAAATCGGTGTCCTATCGTCGATACATATTGGCAGACTGAAACTGGTGGATTTATTATGACTCCTATTTCTACTGCTACACCTACCAAGCCTGGTTCTTGTTGTATGCCATTTTTTGGTATAAAACCAGTCATATTTGACTTAGAAGGTGATGAGGTAACTGAACCAGATGAGGGAGGATATTTTGCAATTCAAACACCATGGCCGGGAATGTTAAGAGATGTTTGGGGTGACACAGAGAGATTTAAATCAACTTATCTTGAAAAGTATCCAGGGTATTATTACACTGGTGATGGAGCACGACGAGATGAAGATGGCTATTATTGGATTCTTGGACGATTAGATGATGTTATAAAAGTATCAGGACACCGTATAGGAACAATGGAAATAGAATCTGCTCTTGTAACCCATCCAAGTGTAGCGGAAGCTGCTGTTGCTCCTTTTCCACATAAAATTAAAGGACAAGCAATTTGGGCATTTGTTACGTTAATGCAAGGGGTTGAGAAATCAGCTAAATTATCCAAAGAAATTAGAATGCATGTTAGACAAGAAATAGGCCCAGTATTTCAACCAGATGTCATTCAATTTGCTGATGCGTTACCAAAAACGAGAAGTGGAAAGATAATGAGAAGAATTCTTAAAGCAATTGCCTCCTTGTCGGACGTAGGAAACGTCACTACTTTGGCTGATCCATCTGTTGTAGATGCCCTATTAGAAGAACGCAAGAAAATGGATGTTGAAATAGGTTAATTTTATTTTATTTTATTTTTATAATTATAATTAGAATCTATCTTGTACTTTGTATAAATTGTATCTCTTTCTTTTGTTCCTTTTCCCACTTTTTGCGCTCTGAGCGTAATGTGAAGAGATCTATATCTTTATATATCAACCCTTCTTCTTTTGTAGGTATTAATCTTTCAGTACGATCCTTTTCTGGTGTATATATATGAGATTCACCGTATTCAGCAACATTCGCAAAGAAGCAATAACTGTAAATAGATCTCCGAGCGTCGAAGTGTGCAGCTGTAAAATCAGCTGTAACTGGTGTGAAAGCTGGGTTAATAATTATATCCACCGGTGGTTCAAAATTTTTTAATTCTACTCTAAGATCCATATCTAAGAAATCTCGACATATCACAATGGCTATTCTTCCAAATTCAGTGTTACAAACGATTGTTTTACGAGGGAGGGAGCTTGTATCAATCGTTTCCTCAAATCTTTTCCCCCCAAAATGTATTATGGCAGGTATATGTTTTTCTTGTTCCCAAAGAACTCCCTCTGGACCTATTACTATACTTAAATTTTGCTTTGTTGTTTGATCATGATAAGATCCGGGAATAATATACATTTCATAAATTTTAGCTAGATTTGATATTTCCTCTAAAAAGATATCATAATTTAGATCAATTGTCATTTCTGGAAAGATGAGAATATTTATTCCATTAGAATTAGCCTTCTCTACCATGTTTTTAAAAGTGGATCTAACTGTCTCAATTTTATTTTCTTTAAGCCCTAATAGTCCTGAAGCTTTTAATTCAAAAAATTCATTTAAAATATCTCCAGTTTTGGAGAGCCCTATTTGAGCTATTCCAACTCTACATTTCCCTCTTTGGATTTTATGGTATTCCATGAGTAAATCTTTGTAGAATATATTGTATTTCTTTTCAATCTTGAATTTCTTCTCTAAAACCTCACTAATAGCTTCTGTTACATACTCTTTTAGGTTTAAAATCTCAATTCTTTCTTGTAATTTTGAATTCTGAATAAATAATGCTTTCCATCCCTCTAATTGATTGAAAAGTTGATTTTGTTGAAGTATTAATTTTTCTGAAAGCAACTCCATTCCTTTATTTTCAGCAATTGTGAGAGCTTTAGTCAATAATTCATTTGAAAGTTCAGCATTTCCCTCAATTAAAGCTAATTTGGCTTGAAGAGAATATAAATCTACTAAAGTGGTAATAGAACGTTGTTTATTAGCGACATCAGAGATTCTATTAAGTAAATCTTGAATTTCTATTAATATCTCTTCTGATCCAGAATATTTTAGCTCTTCTAACAATAAATCACACAGATTTACTTGGATCATGAATTCTAATTGATAATCAAATTTTTTTTTAAGTATTTCTTCAAAAATTTGTTGGGCTTGAAATCGATATTTCACTCGTCGTTTATTTTTCAATATAATAGCTTCCCCAAATCTCCTAAAGAATTCCGTCCAAGGCCATTTATGTGCAAACTTAGAAATCTCCATCATTGAATTCTCAATTTGTTGATTATCATCAATTTCTATGGCTGAAAGAATCAATAATAAGTGAAAAAAAATAAGATCGTAATCAAATAGAGTATTATTTGCTTCACATAAAGATTTATGTACTTTTACCGCTTCTCTATAGTATTCAATTGATTTTTTTATTTTATTTTTATAATAGTATATCCATCCAATATTTCTAAGAGCATAGCAATAACTATGTGTCACCCCCTTTTGAATATCTAAATTTTCATCGTAAATAGTTAATACATTATGATAATATTCTAAACTTTTTTCAAATTCACCTTTTCCACGATAAATTGATCCGAAAACAGAATACGCAGCGGTAAGACCTCTAAAATGTTTCAACTTTTCATAAACTGCTAAAGACTCTTGGATATATTCTGTTGCTTGATCTAAGTCTCCTTTATAAAAATGAGTAAATGCTATTGAATATTTTGCCATTGCGATGTGCATTTCACTATGAATTTCTTTAGCAAGCTTTAACATTTTATGGAAATAGTCCAAGGCTTCATCCAATTTGCCTTGAGCTCTTTTGATCCAACCAATTGCATCAAACTGGTAAAATATAGATTTTTTATTGTTCAAAGTTTCATAAATCGCTATGCTACGATGATAATTAACTATAGCATTTTCAAGATCCCCATGACTAGATTGAATAGCGCCTTTTATAGAAAATAGTCTGCCGATTCCATCTTTTACAAGGGGATTTTCTTTATTACTATTATCCATTTGGTTTATAATTTGTTCAGAAAGCTTAATTTCACCAATAACTTGATCATACTTTTTTGAGCCCATTAGTGCTAATAATTTTGCTACTCTTGCACCAAATTTTTGGGTTAAGTTCATTTGGGTTACTTTTTCATTTAAGATATCGTTAACTATTGATAATGCTTTGTTAAACTCCCTTGCTCTTATTAACGTAAAACAAGTTAAAATCTGTCTATCAATATTCTCTAATTTTTGAGATTGTTTATTCATCTTCAATTTCCTCAAATATTGTTAAATATCAATATTTTCTTTTGAATTTCAACTTAATCCTATGAACGATTAATAAACAGTTAGCTCAATTAATAACATTTTACATTTTTATAAGTAGAATCTTAAAAGCAATTTTACCCGGGCGTCGAAAAATCAGCTAAACTATCTAAAGAAATAAGGATGCATGTAAGACAAGATATTGGCCATGTTTTTCAGCCAGATGTAATTCAATTTGCTGATGCGTTACCAAAAACAAGAAGTTGCAAAATAATGTGAAGAATTCTGAAAGCTATTGCAGCTGGAACTGATATTGGGAACGTAACAACTTTAGCCGATCCCACAGTGGTAGATACTTTAGATGTAAGTTGGTTAAAAATTTCTTTTCTATTTTTTAATAAAAGTAATTTTGTTAAAAGTCATTATCTAAGATATTAAAAGTTTTTTTATATGATTTTTTAACTGAATTTCCAATTTTGGCTCAATTGGATATCCTACTTTTATCTTATTAGATATTTCATTACTTAAATATTGCTCAAGATCAAAAATATTATCTAATTTGCCTATTAAATTCTTGATTTGTTCTGCATTTTTAATTACCTGAGATAAATAAACATATTTTATAATACTTATAGCTTCTTCAGAATTACTTGATCCTATTACCAGAATAGTATTTTTACCAAATAAGCTACCTAAATAGCTAAAAATATTAGTATTCCCCCATTTCTCAAGTTTATATTTTAAAAAATCTAGAACTCCAAGGATTTCCAAAGGATCTTTACCCTCCTCAAGTTTAAAAAATATTCCAGATTTTTCCTCATTCTCATATTTCTTTATTAAATATTCTATATGTTTGAGAAATTGAGTTTTCGAAGACATAGATGTATTTTAATGTATTTAATTTACCAATATCTATAATATAAATTAGTTTTTACGATTTTTTAGATCAATAAAAATAAATAAATCTATTTTTTTGTATAAATTCAAAGGTTACCTATTTTCAATTATTTGAATTTAAATTATAAAGGTTAAGGTTATAGAATTGAAACCTAATACTAAACAAGTACTCGAAAAAATTGATTCCATGAACCCAGAAGAAGCAATTGAATCGCTCCTATCAATTTTAAAATCTTCAGAAACCTGGGAACATAAAGTGAGAGTGGTTGATTTATTACTACAATTCCAGGATGATCAAAAAATTCCTTTTCAAGAAATTAAAAAGGTGTTTTTAGAAGATAAGCACCCTCAATTACGGATTGCATTAATTGAATTATTAGCTATACGTTTCAAAGACGATGGAATTGAGTTTTTAAAAGACCAGTATAGAAACTGTAGTGATGGAACTGTTAGGAAAAATCTAGTTGAAATAGTTGGAAGATTCGATTTAAATGGTTCAACCCCCTTCTTCATTGAAGCTTTAGGTGATGCTAATATTGAATCTAAAAAGTTAGCGGTTAATTATTTAGGCAAAGCAGGGAAAAAAGAAGCTTTAGTCCCCTTAATAGAGTTATTACATCTTAGAAACACAGAAATATATAATATTTTAATAGATTCTATCGTAAGACTAGGAAAAAAAGGACACGTACAAACTATTAATGAGTATTTTAATACAGAAGATCCAAATATCAAAAGAGAAATACCCGTCGTTTTAGGGAGAATTGGAAATAAGGAGAGTGAGAGTCTTTTAATTTCGCTATTGAAAGATGAAATTCCTTTTGTAAGGAAGAATTCAGTAAAAGCACTGGAAAAAATAATAGAATTAAAAAATATAAAAAATATTTTGGATCTTCTGAATGATACAGACATAGAAGTAAGAAAAGAAACCATACGCGTTTTGGGAATTGTAGGAAGTAAAAGAGCTGTAAAACCGTTACTAGAAATTTTAAAAGAGAAAGAGATCAAAGTTAGAAATCTTGCTCGAAATGCTCTATATAAAATTCTTTCTAAATCAAAAAACTATGAAGTTCTTTATGAGGTTATTAAGGGGAGAAATCTTGATGCTAGAAAGGAGGCAATTAAATTAGTAGGGATGTTAAAGGATAATAATTCAATTGATCTATTAATAAAAACATTCAACAGTAAAGTTGCAAGCCTGAGAAGATATGCTTACAAGGCAGTCTTAAGAATTCTGGACAAGAATACTAATGATTTGATAGTAAATGGTTTAACAGATAAATCATGGCAAATTCGAATGTTTTGTACTAAAATTTTGGGAGAAATGGCAGACCCTACAACAATTAAGCCTATTTTTAATTTAATAGAGGATGAAAATGGAAGCGTTAGAAAAGCTGCAATTGATAGCTTGATTTATTTCAAATCTGATAGAGTTACTGATTTAGCAAAGGAAGCAATAAACAGTTCAAATTGGAAAATTAGAAGAGCAGGAGTAAAATTGCTTATAAGGATCGGAGGTGATGAATCGATAAATTCACTAATATCATGCCTAAATGATGATGATATTTATATTAAAAGTTGGGCTGCTATGGCTCTTGGAAAACTTAAAAATATTGATTCAATTGAACCCTTTATTTCCTTATTAAAAGAGTCTGATGATAAAACTCGATTGTCGGCAGTTAAAGCATTAGGTGAAATAGGAAGCAAAGATGCAATAAAACCTCTTATTGAAATACTAGGGGATGATAATTGGGATTTTAGAAAAGAAGTAGAGATTGCTTTAAACAAAATCAATCCAGATTGGATGAACGATTTATAACCTAAAGTCTATTCATAAGACAACGTAACAATTTTTTGAATATATCTATCTAAATTGTCCAAAATAATATTAGTATTTGATTGAGCATTTAATATACATGTTAAAAATGAATTTTTATCAATCTCAACAATAATAATGGTGTCTTCTTTTAATTCTGCTATTATTTTATTTACCTTCTGACTTCCCATTGTTTTACTAAGTCCTATAGCTCCTTCTAAAACAGAGGCACACATTGAAACAAATTCTTTGCTATTAATAGATTTTTCAATATTTTCATTAATAAGTTCTCCATTTCGCTTAGCAAATAAAATCCCAGTAAAATTGCCTTTATTCTTTAATTCATCTAAAATTTGATTTAATTCGGTGATATCCTCTGTATGTTCCTTTTCAATCTCTTTCATAATTGTAATTGCTTAAAGTTAAGATAATTATATTAATTAATTACCTAATTTAACTATTGAATATATATGAAATCAATTAACAAAATTGAAAGCGAACTAAAAAATAGCAATAATGATTTCATTGATAACGATCTACGACCATTCCTCAGAATCCCTAGCAATACATCAAATAAAGAAGGAATTCAGAAAGCAAAAGACTATATTATTTCCTACATTAATTCCTTTTCAGAGGAAATAACAGAATATCAAGAGATATCTAATCCTTTGTTTCTAGCTAAGGTTGACGGTAAAATAAAAGATAAGCTGCTAATTTATATGATGTATGATACCCAACCTATTAGTAAAGAAGAAGATTGGATATGTGATCCATTTGGAGCTGAAATCCATAAACTTGATTATCCCCTAGATTCTCTAGGAAATTGTATTATAGCAAGGGGAGCATATAATTCGAAAACTCCATTGATTTGCTTTCTGAATGTAGTAAGAGAATTAAAAAGAAATAATAGATTACCAATATCTTTACTGTTTCTATTTGATGGTGAGGAAGAAATAGGATCTCCTACTTTAGTGAAATTCATTGAAGAAAAAAAAAATGTGTTTAAAGATTGTATAGATGCATATTATCCATCAACAAAACAAAGTATGAGTGGAAATTCAATTTTAAAACTCGGATATAAGGGTATCTTATCTTTAACTATAAAAGTATCATCAAAAAATAAAGAACCGCATTCAGCATTCAGTGCAATGATTCCTAATCCTGCTGCTGATTTAATTTCGATACTTAACTTAATATATTCAAATAGTGAGTTTCAAATTAGATCACTAAAGAAATCTTATGATATGACTAAAGAAGAAGAATTAATTCTCAATGAATTATTAAGTAAATTAGATATCCAGAGTATAAAAAAAAAAGCAGGAATCCTACAAACACGCGAAAATGATGCAAAATCGGATTTTATTAATTATTTGTTTAATCCAACATTTAACATTTCCACATTAAAATCTGGATTTTTAGAGGAAGGATTGAAAAATTACGTACCCAATAAAGCGATATGCAATATAGACATCAGATTTGCTCATGATATCTCTGTAGACGTTATCTTTAAGGAAATTCAAGAAAAGATTGAAATATTCTCCAAAACTTCAAATTCTGAAATTAAATTAACTAGAAATCTGGGATATGAGTGTTCTAGAGTCAAAAAAGACACCCCTTTGGTAAGAAGTCTTATTGAAAGTGCCACGATGTTAGGAGTTTTGACTGAAATATGGCCAATAAGTGCCGCTGCTGCTCCTTTAAGTAAAATTCAAAAAGTTTTGAGCTTAAATTTTATTACAGGTGGTTTAGGAATAGGAGGATTAGCTCATTCTGTGAATGAATTTATACAATATAAATCAATAATTAATACAAGACTATCGAATTATAACTTTCTTAGAATTTATTCTCAATTAATTCAAGAACAAAATAAAAATTAGAATTAGTTAAATAATCCAGCCAAACCCCTGGTTCTTGCTTTAATAGCATTTTCGCTACACAATTCAGCGCAGCAAAAGCACGAGATGCATTTCTTTCGTAGGAATATAGGAAAATTATTGGTTTCAAACTCTATTGCTTCAGCAGGGCAATTTTGAGCACATTCTCCACATTGTATACATTTAGATTTTATTAGTTCAGGAATTTTTTTAATTATTTTATATCCTATATGTCCTGACATATAAGCGATAAAACTAGTAAAAGTGTTTCCCGGCACTTTAAATTTAGGGGTTCGGTTTTTAGCTTCTTCAAGAGACATTCCTAATATTTCAATATTTTCTAAATTTCCAACACCTAAATTTCGTTCTATTCCATTTTTAATATGGGGAACACTTTTTGATTTAATCTTACCAATTTCTAGCGCAACAATATCCAAAGCTAATTCATCTGTTCCAGCAAGAATTAAATCCCATTTTTTCATTGTTCCCCCACTTGGTCCCATTCTACCTTCCATAATCTCTTGTAAATCGTATACAGTTAATCTATTTGGTTTATTTTTTACTATCCATGAAAAATTATCAGCAAGAACTTCCCCAAATTGTTCAGCTGTTTTTCCAAATAAATGATAATGAGCTTTTAAACCTCCAGGAATAATACCCCAATAATTTTTTATTGCTCCCGTAATAGTTGCTTCTAAATGAGATTTCAGACGGGGAAGATTGATTAGTATATCACAATCCTTAATAGCTTTAGCAACACGAATTTCTTTTAACCTTAGAGCACCATCAATATGTTCAATTAATGGTGTACTACTTTCAAAATCCACAAAATTAGCACCATATGACTCAATAATTTCATAAACTCCAATTTCTTTAGCTACATCAGAACCTAATTTTTGAGATTGACCTGGTGAGTCTCCTATGTAAACATTATTCATAGAAACTCCATGATTTTTAAGATATGATAATACACCTTCAATAAATCCAGGTTGAGTGCAGGCTTCTTTTTTGGTAGTTAATAAGTTTGGCTTTAAAAGAATATTTTTAGATTTAGTAAAATCAAAATGAATATCTTTTTCGATTAATTTGATAGCTCCGATAACAGCATCAGGAATGCCATTAAAATCATTAACGTTTACAATACTTATCTTTGTTGACATTTTTAATCAAATTTGGAGATTTAGTAAGAAATTTAAAGATATTCCTATCTCTTTATAATTTTTTCAGATATTCTTTTGAGCGATTAATATAAGAGGGATCAAAAAACAGAGAAAATAGATCTTCATTAGTCATATTTTGTTTCACTTACTTTTCTTTTTTATCTTTTGAGGTTCTATAATCTCCCCATTTACCGTCTCGTTCACTCCAAGCTTTCTTTAAAGCATCTCCGCCTGCCATAATGCTTTGAAAGAATTCACGTGATGATTTTTGATACGATCCAAGAGTATGAAGGTTATAACCCGCTCTTATTTGTGTTCTATATCCCATAATTTCCATAGCTTGCCAGACTGATCTTTTATTTAAAATTTGTAAATCAGGTGGTATTTTTGAAACTTTTTCTGCCATTTCCAGTGTTTTTTCTTCTAATTCGTTAGCAGGAAAAGCCTTATTTGCCCATCCAACTCTTACCGCTTCTGTTCCACTAATTGGTGACCCAGTTAACATAAATTCCATAGCCGCTCGCAAACCCATTATATAGGT
>JAHQWI010000021.1 GCA_029856085.1 Promethearchaeia archaeon
ATGCTAATTTAGATAACTATTGCAATTAACAATTTTCTGAAGAAGTTGATAAGGATTTAGAAGATAAAATCAAATTATTAGAATTATCAGCAGATTTAGAAGAAATATTATTAGAATTGAATGAGATCAGAAATAAAACAATCCATAGCGACTATGAATTATCTGATGATGATAAAGCAAAAGTTAATAGAGCTGTTACAGGTTTCACGTTAAACCGAATTGAAAAGCATATTAAACCTTTGATCAACGGCAAGAAACTGAAAAGCAAATATAATTATGTGGATATACGAGATCTTAATTCGGAAATAAAAATATATTTGAATGGATACTTTAGAAATATTTTTAATAATGGTCGAACCGCTGATGACCAGATTAAAACTTTTCTAGATCAGCTTCTTGTGAATTAAATTTGTTATTTTTCTTAAAATAATTTTTATTTTACACTTCGTTAATTCGATAATTCTGGTGTTATCACCATGCTATATGTATTTTTGAGACTTTTTTTCATATCTTTAATTTATGATTTTAAACGATTTAAAAGCTAAAGTTGATGGGAGATTTTCTAAAGAAATTGTAGTTGAATATGAAGATGACGAAGATTTAGTATATGTTTTTCCTGATACAACGGAATTTATTTCTATTTTAAGAAGGAAAATGCATAAAGAAGTCATTCCAAAATAATAAAAGTCTCATTGATACGGGGATAATTCAATATATTACATTATATTTTTATTATTAAGTTCATTCTATATTTATGGACAATTTGGGGTAAGTCTGATCTCCCTTTGCTGGACGGACCGTAAAATCCTCATAGCGGAAATTGCCCGTATCAAGGTTTCATGAGTATTGTTAGCCAGCGTTATGTTCTCGTCGAAGCGCTCCCTATAATGGTAGGTATCAGGGTGGTGCCTTTTGAAGGAAAGGCATAAGCCCGTAATTAGAAAATCCGTTAGGCTAGGGATAGAGCAACGGTAACTATAGGTATTTACGCTTTATAGTAAGGGTGTGGAGAGGCGTAGCATTTGGTTCTAGCAATAGAATTGAGATCGAGATTCGGGTTTTTTATTCTTTAACCCTTATTATATACTGACAACTTTTGCTATTAGATTTAAGGATGCAATCCATTAACTCTATTTTATATTTTGTATCGGGATCTAGAGAATTCAAAATTGCTTTAGTATATGGAATGCATATTGTTTTTTGGATAAGTTCTGCTCGATCAGGATTATGTTTTCCGCCAAGAGGGCAAAAATTTGAGCGAAATTTAAGTGTTATTTCTCGTGTGTTATTATCAATAGAATTAATTTTAGTTTTAGCATTTAATACCGAATAGATTTTTTGTAAACTATCTTCTAAACTAGAGATTCCCCGTCCCTTTAATATTTTGCCCAATTTTGCCCCTAAACTAACAGATATGGATTTTGGAAGATTTACTCCTCCTACATCAATCATCTCATTGATAAATGCTTGAAAAAACTTTAAAGCGTCTCTATTTTTAGACATAATCACAGAATCCTTCTTAACAGTAATAATGAGAATATCTTACATAAATCTCAATTTTAGACTATTTAATACTTTATGTGGAAAAGATTTATTTGATAATATAGAAAAAATCTATATTATCGGGATTTAAATAGAAATAGATAGCTCAAAGAGCATTTGTTCTATTTTCTATTTTTAATATATAATGACAAGTTTTGTCATTGTTTAGAGGAATACAATTTAAGATATCAGCTTCAAACTTGTATTCTGGAAAAAGTTCATTTAAAAAACCCCGTGTATAAGGCATACATATATTTTCTTGAAATAAAACTGCGCGTGAAGAGTTATTGGAACCCCCAATTGGGCAAAATTTCTTTGGATATTTGATAGTTACATCATATGTATTATCATTTAGTTTTTTTATTATTGGTTTGGCATTTAATACAGTATAGATTTGCCTTAACGCATCTTCTATTTTCAATGGTAATCCTTTATTTTTATATAACTTACCTAACTTCGCACCAGATTTAGAAGATATAGCCTTTGGTAAATTATTCCCACCTACATCAATCATTTCTTTCACATAAGCTTGAAAAAATTTCAAGGCATCTCTTACGATAAAATCACCTTATAGACGTTATTAACTTAATTAAACTAATCCTACAACCAATAACCCTATTCCAAGGTATAATTTATAAACTTAGGTATTTAAATTTATCCATTAATGTCTAATTTCTCCTATGAAAATGTAGAAAATGAGACTTAGTTTTATTTTTTTCTGTTAATTAGTGTGTATCTTAATAGTAGATCTTTATCTTCTTCTGCGTAATCTATTCCGATTCTTTTACTTTTCATAATATTTTTCTGATCTATCTTTTCACCTTGAGTAAAATACAGTCTTGAACCAATAGAACAAGAGTCTTTTCCATTAAGTTCTTCTTTTGTTATATTAAATGCCATACACAGTTTTCCGGGACCGTCGATTAAATTTTTAAAGTTTTTTCCTAAATTTACTTTTCGATTTTCAATCATTAATTCGATCCCATCAATTGGATATAATTTTCTTACTAAAACTGCGCACGGCATCCCCTCTGGCTCCGTAATCACATTAAGACAGAAGTACATGCCATATATGAAGTAAACATAAAGAGTACCGGGTTTACCATACATTATTTTTGTCCTTTCAGTTTTTTTGTAATTATATGAATGACTGGCTTTATCATTAGGGCCGATGTAAGCTTCAACCTCGACAATTTTCCCTACCATGTTACCATTTACAGTTTCTCTTACTAAATATTTCCCTAATAAGTCTTCCGCTATTATTTCAGTTTTTCTATTGAAGAACTCTCTATTCAGTCTTTTAAGATTAATCAACGAGCTATTTACATTATTGAAAGAATTATTTATTTATCAAGAATAATGTTATTATTTATATAAATTCAAAATACTTCTTAAGAACTAGGGGATAATGAAAGCACCAGAAAGAGTTTTAAAAGTAATTAACCATGAAGAACCTGATCGCGTTCCTGCGTTTGAAAGTGCTTTTACAAATAATACAATTATGAGACATTATGGAATCGATCCAAAAGGAGCAGGAGGTTACAAATTATCTTATGAATTTTTTCGAAAAGTAGGGATTGATTTAGTTTTAAGCTTTGTAAGTCTATTTCCCCGAGAATTTCTTAAAAAAAAAGAAGGATTTATTGATGAATATGGAAGACATATGAAATTTGAACTATATAAAGATGGTACTCAAATATTAGCTTATCATGGAGGACATTTTAAAAGTTTTGAAGATTATGAGAGTTGGGAACAGCTAGATCCGAACTTAAAAGCACGCCTAAACCAATTTCTAGTTGGAAGAAAAGTTCAAAAAGATATGGATAATGAAGTTTTTTCCATTCCCGCAACTGGTTCTTTAATGGAATGTACTTGGGAAGGATTTGGAATTGAAGCATTTTCTAGATTATTAAGTAGACATAAAGAAATTAAAAAAGTTTTTGATGATCGTGGGAAATTTACTCTTGAGTTGGTGAAAATATTAGCTGAAAATGATGCCCAAATGGTATTATTATGGGATGATTATGGGTTTAAAAACGGTCTTTTCATGCGACCTAGTTTATATCAGAAATATATATTTCCATGGATAAAGCGAATATGCGAAGCTGCTCACAAGCGAGATTGTAAGATATTACTACATTCTGATGGTGATTTAACAGAAATTTTCGAAGATATAATTAAATGTGGAGTTGATGCTATCAATCCCGTTGAATCAACAACAGCAAATCCTGAGTATGATATTTTTAAGTTAAATGAAAAGTATGGGGACAAAATTACTTTTGCTGGAAATTTAAGCCCTGTTATGCTAGCAATGGGAGAGATTTCTGAGATTGAGATGTATGCCAAGCGTTTAATTCGGGAATTAGCTCCAGGGGGCGGCTATATTTTCAGTTCTGGACATAGTATTAATCCTGCAGTTACAATAGATAGGTTTGAAGCAATGCAAAATATACGGAGAAAATACGGGAATTATCCTATTAATATACCAGATTAATTTTTAATAATTTCTAAACTTATTTGCGGCATCAAACATTGCCACAATATTCTCAGCTGGAACTTCTGCTGTTACATTATGAACATTTGCTGCTACAAAACCACCACCTGGTTTTAGACACTCAAAATTTCTTTTAACTTCCATTCTGATTTGTTCAAGAGTACCAAAAGGCAGAGTAGCTTGAGTGTTACACATTCCACCCCAAAAAGTTATTTTCTTTCCAAAACGTTTTTTCAAACTGCAAGGCTCCATGTCAAAGGCAGAAATTTGAACAGGATTAACAGCATCATACTTAATATCTGCAAAATGAGGAATAAACTGCGGAATTGAACCACAACAATGATAATTTATCTTTATATCAGCTAGTTCATGCACTTTTTCAGAAAGTCTCCTCTCAATAGGCTTTATTAGTTTTTCATACGTTCTCAAATCCATTATTGGTCCTGCTTGCTCTGCAAGATCACCGTTGATACACAAAACATCAAGACATTCACCCACTTCATTTAAGAATGTAATATTATAATCTACCCAATATTTTAAAAGACCCTCCATCGCTGCTATAATCAATTCGGGTTTCTTTTTTAAATGCCTTAATGCTTTTGAAAACCCAAAGAGGAATGTTGTGTATTCATAAATGCACCCTGTTGGAGCAGACACTAATGCATAATTAGTAGTTTCATGCAATTTTCTAGCATATGCCCTTAATCCTTCAAATGAAGATTTATCCTTTCCATCAGACCAATTAAATTCTTGTATTTCTTGAACTGTTTTGAAATCTTCAAATGGGTGAATAACAGGATCATAATATAAAATCTCGTCTAATTTTTTATTTGCATTATTTCCCCAAAAACAGCCAAATTGATCATAAGCACCAACATACTTTCCTTCATATTCAAGTTCAAAATCGTCAATTTTAACCATACCCCCAAGAGGGCGGATATATCTTGTATCAATGTTAAATCGCTCCAATAATTCCTCGCAAGGTGCTGCTAGTTGCTGTATAAAATCATACGTAAAAATTTCTTTATCTTCAATATTGAGGTAATCTAATAATTTTTTGTACGCTTTAATATGAATTCCAGATTGGTTCCCACCAAAATCAAGAGGAATTTTATCAGGTTCGTTATGATTTAACGTAAAATTAATTCTTTCTCTTGATTTCATAGTACTCCTCAATTCTTTTTTAGCTTTTTTTTCTTTATTAAATTTTATCGAATAATACTTCTTTAAGGAAAGATTCTAGCTTAGCATTAGAAGCTATGAATGGGAATTTTACATCTATTGATAATTCTTGATCAATTTCAGTTCCCTCTAAAGAGAATAGTTTACCACCTGCCTCTTTTACAATCAACATCCCTGCAGCTACATCCACCAATCGATTGCTTTTTCTCAAGTTAATGAATGCTTCCATACTTCCATTTGCGATTTGACATAAAGTTAGAGCACTACTTCCCAATATTCTGATTCTATAGAACTTTCTTATTATTGGGCTTAAATCTTGTAGATTCTTCATTAAATTATTCATGGGAAGATTAAGTTCAAAAAGACATTTTTGCGAAATATCTAAGTCAGAAACATGAATTTTAGTTCCATTGAGAAAAGCTCCTTTTCCTTTTTCTGCCCAGTAGATGTCTTTTGTATTTAAATTAAGAACTACACCTTTTACAATATCATTCATCCTATCGCCAACAGCGTAAGCTATGGAGACAGAACAATAGGGAACTCCTCTAACAGCATTATTCGACCCATCTAGTGGATCTACTATTAATTTGATTTGTCCTTTTTTAGCCTCTTCTTTATCACCGATATATTTTTCTCCTATTTCTTCACTAATTAGTAATAAAGGTACATTTTTCTTTTCCAGAGATTCAATAATTGCATTTTCTGCAACTATATCAAGATGCATTGAAATATCCCCGCCAGCCCCCTTTTTTAATTTTTTGGCAGCTTCTCTCGTACCCAAAAGTGGATTTACTACTTTATAAATATCTAAAGCGACTTGTTTTAAGAAATCAATATTAAGATCCATGAGGGCTCAAATCTATTGTAAATATCTCAAAAATGGTGTAGATACTATTACTATTTATCTTTTCTTTAAAATTAAGATTTCATAATCTTATTTATTTTAAGATTTTATGCTTCTCAATTATCCATTTATCGACAGTAAATATCTGTAAATCTTTACTCGTTACATCATACTCATTATGTACAGTACTTTTAGGTATCCAGAATTCATCATCCGATTCTAATGTCATGAGCAATGCTTTAGGGCTTTCAACTTTAATTCTTGCTTTTATATCAACTCTATCAATGGAAGCACCATATTCAGTAGTTTCAACAATATGCAATCCATCCCTAGCTGTAATATGCTCTGCAAAAACACTATATTCGGCCTCTTCATCAACTACGTCTTCCTTTTTTTTTGACTCAAATGTACCACTAGTAGCAAACTCTATTTTTTCGTTAAGCACGTGCTCAAGCATTAATGTGAGGAAATTTAAATTCGGGAATCGAATTTTCTTCTCATAATCTCCGATTTTTATTCTTAATACTTGACGACTCTCATCTTCCCAGCCTACATAGATCTCCGTTTTACGCTCTCTAAAAACATGATATCCTCTCCAGTTTGCACTTCTTCTATACAGAACTTCTAAAATACAGATTATTTCTTCAATTGATAGTTTGACAGTTTTTCCTTCACCTTTAGATGTTTTTTCCCATGTTCCATCATCCTTTCTATTTATACAACTAAAAAAAATATAGGGAACCATCCTTGCAGGGCTAGTAACCATTAAACTTGATTTTTGACCATAGAATGTTTTAGTATGGAAATCTGCCAATAAAATCCACTCTTGTTAAGATGTTCTAATTACTTAATAAAATCATATTAATTTATTGATTTAAATCTGATTAATTAAACACATTTCTTTTTTTTCAAACTTAGCAAATAAGTAAAAGTTTTATTAAATTTGATTTTATATAATTGTAATCAATTCTTTTGGTTGTGAATTAAGGTGGAAAAAAAAAATATTGATTCTGTTGAGAAAGAAGAGAAAAGAGCCATGATTAGTAGTTCAGGAGACTTAATGGAATTTGAAGAACATATCAGCATTACTGGATCTGCTAAAATCTCGGGTGGAAAAGTTAAAAAGACTATACGAATCTCAGGTTCAGGGGGGATTAATGGAGATTTAGAATGCGATGGACTTACATCTTCAGGCACTTTAAAAGGATCAGGTAATCTAACTGCACATGGGGATATAAGCAGTTCAGGTTCATTAAACATTGCTGGATTTCTTTATGGAGACGGAAGCGCTGATCTTTCTGGTTCAACGCAAATAGGTAATCTCGTAAGGATTCAAGGAGCTTTAGTCGCTTCAGGTTCATTTAAAGCAGGACATTTTGTAACAGTTGATGAAGGAATTGAATTCTCTGGATCTTCAAGTATAAATGGAAACCTTTCTGCTCAAAAAAGTATTAAGATTGATGGATCAACAAAAATTGAAGGTAATGTAGTTGCCGAAAATGTTCTTATGGGTGCTTCAGAAGGCGTTAGAAAAAAACAGCATTACAGAATTCATGGAAGTATATTAGCTAAAAACACTGTGGATGTTAACAGAACGCATGTCGAGGGAGATATTAAAGGTAAAGATGTGACAATTGGTCGAGGGTCAGAAATCCTAGGAACTGTTTATTATGTTGATAAAATCGAAATTGATAAAAAAGCAAAAATAGCTAATGAACCCGTTCAGATAAACTTAGATGAGTTATAACCTAAAAAGTAAAATTTAATTACATTAACTCAATTTCTACGAGTACAGTTTCAGGAATTTGAATCTTCATGATGAGATGCATACTTCTTTCGTTCGCAATTATTTCAAAAAGTCTTTTATGAATACGCATCTCGAATTTAGCCCAAGTTGATGTGCCTTGCCCACTTGGAGCTTTCATTATAGGTACGCGTAATCTTTTTGTAGGGAGTGGGATTGGTCCATTCTTCCGGATTCCTTGTGATTTACATACTTGTCCAACTTGCTCACATACTGATTTTAATGCATCTAATTGCGTAGATGATAACCGTATGCGTGCTTTTTGTATGTTTCACTCACCAATTAATATTATTTTAAATTTACGTTTAAACGTATATTCTTCTATTCTATAAATTATTTCTATTAAATAAATTTTATTATCTTAATTTTTAAAGGGTATAGTACTAAAACTAATTAAATCCCAATAAGAACTTATTTCCTAAATTTACTCTCTTTAAATATTTTTTTGCGACTTCCAAGCTCTTTAAAGCCTGTTTTCTGGGTGTAATCCCTAAATCTCTCATTTGATAATCTCCGTGGAAGATTAATAGGCTATAAGGAATGTTTTCGTTAATTGATTTTATGTATTTTGCAATTAACTCAACCTCCTCATGCGTTGTATATCCCGGAACTAGTAAAGTACAAGCACTCATCTCCGGCATATTTTCACCTCTTATTCCAAAGTAATTTTCGGCTAGAAATTTGAAATTCTCAAGCGTTCTTTTATTACTCACCCCGCACAAAGCTAAATTTAACTTTTCATTAAATGTTTTCAGATCAAATTTGATGTTTCCGCCTGATTCAATGGCTATTTGCATACATTTTTCAATTAAAACCTGATTTCCACTCCCATTCCATTCCCAGCATATCCTAAATTTCCTATTTTTGTTTTCCTGTTTAATTTTTTCAAGAATTTTATTAGATAAGTTAATGGAAAATGGTAATTGAGCCTCTGGAGTTCCTCCAAAATAACATATACATGTAATATCCTTATTTTTCACTATTTGGTTTGCTAATAATTCAGCATCAAATAGATATTTCTTTGAAAAATGTTTATGGCTACTATTCTGGCAGAAAAGGCACGAAAATGTACATCCATATAGAAATGCGGCATAGCTATATGTACCAAATTCAGGAGTTTCATAATCAGAATATTTTGGAAAACCAACCGAAGTCCCAGCAGGGCAAAACCATGCATTGCAACAATTTGTAGGATTAGGATCAATATAACCCTGAATATATCCTTTTGATTTAGACGGAAAAGGTAAATCTCCAGAGTTGTTCCTTCGAATATTTCTTAAACCGCAATAACTTACATCATTATCAGAAAGAGAGCATTCATTTACACAGTAATTACATTTTAATTTGATATTTGGTTTCTCTGCTTTAGGAGGTTTTTCCGGTAATTCTACAAGCTGTCGAACCTGCTTGTGAACTCCTAAAATATGGGGTTTGATTGTATTCCAATCAGCTTCCAAAATACATTTTCTACATACTTGAAGAACTTCAGATATTGTTCCATCTGCTTCCCCACAAAATTTACAAGTTCCCATTTTTACTAACTTTTCTTTAACAATAGAAAGGTCTGACCAGATTTTTGCATTGGATTGTTTTTCACCATAAATCCTTCAAACCCATTGTTGATAAATGATTTATTAAAAATATCTAATTCATGATCATCTTTAGGATAAAATTCAATTATAATTCTTCCCCTTTTCTTAAGAATTTTGTTTAAATATTTAGCAGTCTCACCTAAAAGTTTAACTTTTTCACCATAATTTTCTTTTCCGTATGTTATGAAGTTATAAGATGAAATTGAAATGATATGATCGATTATATTAGTCTTGATCGGCAAATAATTAATATCTGCCAAGATTAATTCAATACTTTTTTTCTCTTTAAGAGTTTTTTTCTTTTCTCTTGCCTTTAATATCATATCAGGTAATAAATCGATACCAATTACTTTAAATCCATTTTCAATCAAGATTTCCGAAGAAAATCCCGTTCCACACCCTAAATCCAAAATTAAAAATGAATCTCCCATTTCTATCCCATCCTCTTCTTGATCATTCAATTTCTCATCGAAAAGATATTGGATACTTAATAAAGTTGATCTTTTTTGATTTCGCTCCATCCATTTTGAACTATCATATTCCTCAGCTTTTTCATTTAAATAATCATTAGGAAATTGGGGCAACTGATTTTTTCTTACCATATTAACACTAATATGTGATTTTGATTGTGATTTTGAGTATCACAAATGTAAAAAATAAGCTCATTTATATAACTGACTAAATTCAATTATATATAGAAAAACTATATTATACTCAACCAATACAAAAAATTGGATTTAGGATTTGCTTATGTCAGAGAAAGATTTAATTGAAAATATTAACCAGAAAGGGCAAAACAAAAGACACCTCATTTTAATCGTAGATGACGAACCGGATATTTTGAATTTAACCGAGAAATTTTTGAAATTGGGAGATTTCGAGACTATCACGAGTGCCAACGCTAAAGAGGCCATGAAAGTAGTAGAAGAGCGTTATACTGATATCTCCCTTATACTTCTAGACGTTATGATGCCTGGAAGGTCAGGTATGGATGTTCTACGCCAAATAAAGTCAGAAGAGCGCTATAAGCATATTCTGGTCGTTCTGTTTACAGTAAAAAGCTTTAATGAAGACATCCAAAAGGGACATGCATTAGGGGCAGATGGATATATTGTAAAACCTTTTTCGGGAAAAGATTTACTTAAATATGTTCAAGAAAAGCTACAATAGAAGGTTATAAAATAAGAATATAACTTCTTATCTTCTAATTTATTTTGAGATTTTTCAATTTCCATAAAAGGCAATTTTACCATTTAAAAAAAGGTATTTTTCAAAAATACTATAAATATTTTTAAGTAATTTGAGAAAAATATCTTTAACACCTAATTTTTAGTTAAAACATATAAAAGGAGTTAATAATAAT
>JAHQWI010000022.1 GCA_029856085.1 Promethearchaeia archaeon
TATTTAACTTAACTCTAATAAAAAAAGCTGATTCTGATGTTTTTCGACGAAGAAGTCATGCAAAGAATTCGATACCTACACTTCAAGATTAAAAAAATTGAAGAAGCTTTAGTAAAAGAAGATGAATATTTCAGTCTCGATGATTTAAATCTTGTTTTAGAATACACGAAAGCCTTGAATAAAAATTATCAAAACAAAAATCATCAAGAAATTTTAAAAGATTTGGATATTACTAGTACATTCCAAGATCCTTTAGTTAACACAGAAATAGAGATTCAAGATATTATGTTTGAGTGTGCTCGTGTTCTTTGGGTTATGGCAAGAGCTTATTCTCAGCTTTCTGAGAAATACGAAGAAGATGGAGGATGGGAAAATGCAGTAATAGCAATGACAGAGTGCAGTAAAATGTATAAAACTGCTGCATATTTTAGTGCTGCTGTTATTAACCAAAAGGATATAGGAATTACACTTGATTCTGAAAATTTAGAATTAAATTCAGAAGAATCAAGGATTCTCGCTCAAAGTATTGCTGCATTACGTGAGGAAACTAATAACAATATTTATTTTGCTTCAAAATTATACGCAGGACTTAGTTTATTATCAAAAAGATTGTTTTATTTAAAACAGCATAAGGAGAAAAAGAAGCAACAAATACGAGCCCAATTTCATTACGATATGGGAAAAGCTTGTCATCTTAAAGCTCGAGCTTCTTTAGAATCGTCAATAACAAATATCAATACAGAAAAAGTTAAAAGGCTTGAACAAAAAGCTTTATGGTATTATGGTAAAGCAAAAGATATTTGGGAAGAGATGATTAAAACTATTTCACTCTCAATAGAGGAGAAAGAAAATATTGAGTTGAATTTATCTATTGTTAATGACAATCTTAACCAAAACGATGTTAATCCGTTAGATTATGAGGATATAAAAAAAATACAAGATCCAGAACCGATAATTATTATTCCTGAAAACCTAGCTCCATTTGTACCTAAGAATATAATATATTTAACTAAATTTGTACCTAAGGATTTAAATATTAAGAGATTTAAGGCTTATCAAAGGAAGAAGTTGGAAGAAAAAATTCCTTATAGCAAGAAAGAAAAATTAATAGACCAAAAAGCTGGTGTTATTCGAACGATAAATGAGTTGAAGCTGTTAAGAGAGAGTAATGAAATAGATATCGAAAAATTTGCGGAATTAATGGAAAAATACTCAATAAAACACAAAATGATTGAATCTGCTATCGAGAAATTAGCAAAAAAGTAGTAATAATTTTTTAGATATTTTATAGTTATTCTCCTGGCAAAGGTCTTTTCTCTTTTTCAATATACTTTTTACGGTTTTCTTCTATTTCAAAATCCCTACTAATTTCTTCCAAGAATACTAAATCGTAGACTTCTTTTAATACCACACTGATTAGAAGCACCTCCATAAAAATGATTAAAAAAACCATTATTATTTCTAAGTTATGTCTATCTCTGAATAAAAGTGTAATAAATAAGAACAGGTGTGGGATATAAAATAAGGTAATTACTCCAATTTTTTTCCCAAATTTGATAATATTTTTATTTTCTAATTTGTAAATCTTTTCAAAATTTGATACTTCCCATATATAGTAGGTGCAAAAGAATAGATTAATAGAACATAGAATAACAATAAAATCCCTTTCTTTAGCAGTAAGAGCAATATAAGGTTTTAAAAAAATTGAACCAAGTATAAAAGTAAATGAAAAAATAATCAAAATCAGCGCTAATGAAAGCAATCCATCATGAAAATCTTTGTAATCTAAGGGTTTACCACCTAACTTTAATTAATCAAATCTAATTTCAAAAGATACATTGAATTTATAATTTAATTAATAATTTAATTTTTTATTTTAAGCAACCTTTTCTAATTTATGTCTGAAAAAATTGCAATCTTGTTATATATTAAAAATATGATGGCAGATTTAATTTACATCAATGGAATAATAGCAACAGAGCTTATTAAAGTGACAGAAAACACCGCTACTATTCGTCATGGTGAAGAATTTCTAAATAAATCAACTTGCCCTGCTGAACATAATCAATTAAACAAAAAAATAATTGAAATTTTAAAAAGGTATCAAAAAACAGCAGAAGACCTAGCGGGATTGGATTCACACGTATTAAAGCATGATGCGGAATAATATAATTGATGGAATTAATATGTCTGAAAAATTTGAAAAATTTGTAGAAAAGCTTCAAAAGAAAATAATTAAAAAGGAAATTAAGGATCATAATGAAAGAATAGTAACCCTATGTTATGATCCTCAAAATTGGGGAAAACCTCTGAAAGAAAAGATAACTGTTCTAGAAGAACGAAGGGGAGGTCCAAAAGGTTATTTATTAGGATTATATTTAATGATAGAGAATAATTTAATCGTCAAAGCAAATTATATTACTGATGGATGTGGTGTAATGATTGCTACTGGAAGTCAAACTACAATTTTAATTGAAGGTCGTTCAATAGAATTTGCTGAGAATTTAAAAGTTGAAGATTTAGATAAGGCACTAATGGGATTACCTAAGGATGAGAAACATTGTGCGGATTTAGCAATTAATACACTTAAAACTGCAATTGAAAAATATAAACAAGAGATTTAATTTATTAATTCATAATGTTGGATATAATAACTGAAAATGTTGACATTCCTGTAATATCAGATAATATAAATCTTAAAAGTTCTATATATTTTACTTTAAATACAGCCCCTAAGGCCCCATGGATAGTTAATCTTGCTGGATTTATGAATCACAGAGAAAGCTATCTTGTAAAATATTTTTCTGAAAGATTTGCTAACGCAGGATATTATGTTCTGTCCTATGATTATCGTGGTCATGGAGAAACAAAAGAAGAAACTGGGAATAGATGGTATGAAATGATGCCCCAAATATTTTCAGATATTCATATTGTTCTTGAGTGGATTATTAAAAATCAAGCTAATAGACTTTTAGATAAAAAAGTTGCGTTGTTTGGGAGGAGTTTAGGGGGGGCAATTATCTTATCTCATGGATTTATAGATGAAAGAGCAAAATTATTAATTGCACTTAGTACTAGGTATGATTACCGAACGATTCGAGGAAGATATCCTGCAGTTGAAGAACATGAAGGGGAAGAAATCATTAGAAAAATTAGTCCTAAATCTTTCTTAAAAAGGAATCCCCTAAACAACGAGAGAATTTTGATTGCACATTGTAGAGATGATGATACAGTTCCTTTTGAAAACTTGCATCACTTTAAACAACATCTTGAATTAAACGATAAAAATGTTATTGAGTTTGATACCGGGGGGCATACATTTTCAGGACATAGAGAAGAAATCTTCAATTATTCACTTGAATTTTTAAAGAAATTGTAAAGAAAGAAAAAAAGAAATATTCATATTTATTAGTATATAATGGTAAAAAAAAATGGTGAAAAAAATACTTATAGTAGGTCCAGCATCCCAAATACTTGGAGTAAAGATAGCTCAGGAATTAGAGACTGAAGCTATAAATACTGAAGTTAAAAGGTTTCCAGATGGTGAAAATTATTTAAGAATTAATATTGAAGATGAAACTCTAATCGCTGATAAAGAAGTTATAATAATTCAATCTACAGGACCTAGTTCGAGTGGTAATCAGAATAGTCGGCTAATGGAGCTTTTTATGATGATTGATTCTGTGAAAAGAATGGGTGCAGCAAGAATTATTATTGTTGTCCCCTATCTTGCGTATGCTCGTCAAGATAAGATTTTTAGACCAGGAGAAAGTCAATTTGCTAAAGCAATTTTCCGTATAATTAATTCAATGGGAATAGATGAATTTTATTCTGTTGATATCCATGCCCCAGAAGTTATGGATGAGTGTTCTTGTAAAGCAATTAATATTGATTCAATGAAACTCTTAGCTGATTATGTAATATCCAAAGGGGCAAATGATATTGTTGTAGTAGCTCCAGATAAGGGGGCAATAGAAAGATCAAAAGCTTTTGCCAAGCATTTTGGAGAAAATATTCCAGTAGATGTTTTTGAAAAAGAACGAGATGTAAAGACAGGTGAAATCAAAATGACGGGAACACTGAGTTTGAAAGATAAAGATGTTGTTATTGCAGACGATATAATTGCTACAGGTGGAACAATGGCTTCAGCGATAAAATTAGCAAGAAAAAACGGAGCCAATAAAATATTTGCTGTAGCTACTCATGCATTATTATTAGATCAAGCTAAATTTCGCATATTAAAAGCAGGAGCAGATGAAATAATTGGTACTGATACGATTGATAATGAAGTCAGCAAAGTTTCATTAGCAAAAATAATTGCTGATTATTTAAAATAAAAGATAACCCTTTACTTAGTAGGATTCAATTATTTCTAGTATTAGTTCTCTAGTTTTTTTTTTTAGATCCTGTATTGTCGAATCATTCCGAATCTTATAATCAGCGATTTTTATTACTTCTTTAAGTCCAAATTGAATTTCTCTTTTATCTCTCTCCTTTAGATCATCAATATTTTTTGGATCATCACTTCGACCTCTTTCAAAAAGCCGCTTAAATCTTTCTTCTTCCTTGACTACAACAGCAATAATTGGAAATTTCCAAAACTTTCTAAAAACGTTGACTTCTGAGATAGATCTAACCCCATCTACAATAATTACTTCTTCGTTTTCATTTTTAATTAAATCTACACATTTTTTAGCTATTATTCCTGGTCCCTCTTTTTCACGTAGTTCTTTAGCGATTTTACCAATAATGTTTCCAGAAGGTTCTAAATCTCTCTTTTTAGCTTCATTTCGAACAACATCACCCATTGTTACAACAAGGCCTAAATCTCTTATTGTTTCTATGGCAGTTGTTTTACCAGAACCAGCTAAACCGACTATCGCACAGATTTTCATTTTTGCAACAATTCTCACTAAAATAATTTAAATATCTAGAATTTGTTTAGATTCTATATAGAAAAAGAAATAAAATTTTTAAAATCTAACATAGCAGACAATAATTTCCTTGGTTATGAAAAAAAAAAAGAAGATTACTCCATTTAATACACCAGTATTATTAACACTAAAAGCTTATAAAAGAATCGTTGGTTATGCTATTAGATATGCCAATGACGATATAAGCGAAAAGAAATGGCGTGAAGTATATGGAATCTTAATAGGAACTATAGAAAATAATGCTAAAGTTATCGTAAAAGATGCCATACCCATGATTGTAGGTGATCGAGCAGGAGTTACTTATGAAAATAAACAATACGTTGATATGGCTCAAATTGATGCGTCTATATTTGAAAGATCCGTTCAAGATGATAAAAATGATTTCATAATCGGCTGGTTTCACACCCATCCGAATTTCGGTTTTTTCTATAGTCCTATCGATTGTATGACCCAGTTAGGTTACCAAATACCAAACCCTTTTGCTGTAGGATTAATATTTGATCATTCTAAAAGAAATTCTAAAAATTATTTTCTTGGTATAGCTGGTTTACGGTTAAAAGATCCTGACTTAGGAATGTCATCTACATACGATTTGATAGAGTTAAATTATGAAGAAGATCAAAAAATAATGGCTCAAAAGGCTGATAAGGCTATCAAAAAGGTCAATCGAAATATTGGCAATGTATTGAAAGAAATAAAATCTATCAATGAAGTGTTGCGTAAAAAAATGCTTGCTCAACTTCAGAGGAATTATGGATTGATTTTAGTCCCAAAAGAAGATATTAAAGTAACCGATAATGAAGAGGAAGCTGAAGAAGATGAGCGCTATTTGTATGAGTGGGATCCAGATTTTTTTAAAAAAACATATAGAATCCCAAAGTTTAGAGAAAAAATTGAGAAAACCATCTCGGAAACTTATGACGAATTAGATAAATTAGTAGAAAAAAATGAAACAGAAAAATTTGAACTCAGAAAACATAAATTGTCAAAAAAAATTCAAAATATGTTAGCGAAACCAAACGAATGGTATGATAAATTAATGGATGAATTTTCTAAGAGAATAGAAGTTATAAGCCCATTCTTTAATTATTTAGATACTTATGAAAGAAAAATTATAGAACATTTTGAAGAGAGAAGTTCTGAATATTACAGAATTTTAGACGACTTAAATGTTAGAGCAGAATTAAACTTAGAGAATTTTTAATACAAAAAATTGTTTTTAGTTTTGTTAAACTTTAATAATATGCGTAAATATTATCAAATTAAGAATTTTAGAAAAAATTTAATATAGATAAGATATTAATAAGATTAAGTAATGCTTCTTTTTAATGAAATTTATATTTTTTTCTCGAAAGAGGTTCTTTCATGGTTTATGAGACTACTATTATAATCAGAAACAGAAGCGATAAAGAAAAATCGATTAAGGACGCAATATTTGCATTTTCTGGTGGTAAAAAATCATTACTAATTAAGGGGGAGGGTGAAGAAATAAGTACAGCAGTTGAAGTTGCTGAAATATTAAAAAATCGTATGTACCCCCGATTAGAAATTGGAAATGTTTCTTTAGGAAGTCGTCCCTTTTTTGACAACAGGAATAGTAGATACAATAACAGATACAATAACAGATACAATAACAGAAACAATAACAGAAATACTAAATTTAATGGAAATAAAAAAGATATTATATCGAAAATTGAAATTACGCTTCAAACGAAATCTATTACATAATATATGAAATCTAATTTTAAGAATTTAGGTCCATTATTAGACGAAACTCGAACATCTGAAGTTTGCGCTCTTTGCAATAATTTCATTTATAAACGCGTTTATTTTGATGAAAATTCTAAAGAGAAGAGAAAAACCGTATTTGTTTGCAAGAATTGTTTAAATAATGAACATTAAATTAATAATTGGAATGATCTAACTATTCTCACTACTTGATTGCTTTTTTTGTTTTCTTTTTTCAAGAAATTTTGTCCAATCAAAAGCCATTATAAAAAACATCACTGAAATCGTCAAAAAAAGCAAGATTGCTTCTGTAATAATACTAGATTTACTATTGGATTGAATTCCTTGAGCTGTAAACCCAAGTGCGATAAATATAGGCCAACAACAATAAAATAATATAGTAAAGTTCTTACCTAGCCACCCTGGAACAATACATTTCCAAAAAGGGTATTTCATCATTCCTAAGGGTATGAATAGAATATCATCAGGTAATGGAGTTAAAGCAAAAAGAAAGATATACAGTGGAGTACGTTTCTGATTTTCTAAAACTAATTTTCCAAATCCGTCTACATTATTTAACAATTCGGAATGCCTCTCTTCTGCAATTTTTTTTGTACCATACCCCACAGCATAACCAGTTAATTCCCCTAAAGCACTCCCTAAACCACCAACAAGTGTAAGACCTATAATTTCAAGCCAAAAACCTCCAGATACCAGAGTTTGGGTGATAGTAAGTCCACTAGTAATATATCTAACCAATATTGAATTTGAAAGGGAAAAAATAACAAAAGGAAAAGGTATGGGAAAACCTATCGATGCAGAGCCTAAAAAGCATATCCCCAAAGAAATAAGTAGAGCCCAATAATAATTGGATCCCTCAGTTACAACTGTTAGATTCTCTCTTAAATGAATTATTGCATTTTGGATTTCTGGAAAAAATAGAAATAGGAGGATATAAATAATAATAATTAAATAGAAACTAGTGAATACAATTGTTAACTTCTTCGGAACTGCCATGATCCTAAGATTTTTTAGATATTTTCATATTCAACCCATTTCTTGCTTCTAATAATAATTCAAGATTTGAATTCACTTTACCTACTTTATTCACTTTATTTGGCATTTGCATATTTTCTATAAGAATTACTAACTCATCAGTCTTAGGATTATATATAATATCTCCTTTCTCTACTTCCTTTACTGATTTAGAATTTAAGCCTTTAAAAATTCCTAACCCCGGGAGTGTCCAGTAATTCTTCGAACCAAAAATAAACCTACCTCTCAGATTAATTGGTAGTTTTTCAATTATCGCATCTGCAGAAAGTGGAGCAATATGTCTTATAATATGTCCTTCTATTGTGCCAATTCCGAATATCTCTAATATTATTGGTATTATACCAGTATTACTATTCATACTTTATAAATAATGTAATTACAGATATTTATATTATCTTAAATTGATACATTAATTTTTTCGTCAATGAAATCTAAAAAATTATTATTATATTTAATAACAAGATTTAAATACTTCTTTTATCATATATTGGATTGAAGAGGATAATAGGTCACACACATTAATTCCCATATGTTCCTGTAGTGTTTAATACGAAAATACAGAGAAATTAGTTTTCACATAACTTCTGTCAGCCATTCTTGAAAATTAGCATATTGGAGCAAAGTCAGTAATTCTTCATTTAATCCATCATTGAATATGTACATGCCTTGTCAATGAGACATTAATACTCTGAAGATTGAGGTTTGAGTAAGTTGTATTAATTTTCTATTCACGAGACATTAAAACAATGAGAAAAAGGATTTTAAATGAGAAAGTTTTGTAGATAGGAGCTTTGATTACATAATTGTTTCACAAGGATAACGATTCTTTACATTCCTTTGAATCAAAGGATAATCGGAGATCCTATTGTCCTTTTCCCTTATTTTTTTGGTTTAAGCTCAATATATCTGATTTTGTATCGATATCAATAAATCTATATTGGGGATCAATGGGAACTGCATAAAGTATATTTTTATGCTTAATTATGTGGTTAAGTATTTCTCTAATTGTGGTTGCTGAAATTTTCCTTTCGGTCTCTATAATTTTATTAATAATTCTATGGTTAAAAACAAATAAGGGTACAATTTGATTAATCTCTTCATTGTTATCAATTTCACTTAGTTTTCTTTGCTGTACTTCTTTAACTACTATTTCTTTTGATCTTGTTTTTTCAATTTTAGCAATTGAAATTAGTTTTTTAGAATTTAATTGTGTTTTTAGATTAATTACTTTCATTTTCTGGTAAAATATTATTGATTTATTTCTCATAATAGTGAGATTATTTGAGATAATATGAAGAATTTCTTTCAGTAAATTTGATTCATAGTAAGTATCACCGGGAAAAACTAAATAGATTTTACCTTTTCTTAAAATAGATTTTTTGTTAGTTATAGAAAGAAAAGAATATAATGGTCCCATTTTATAATTATTCCCAGAGTTAACTAGTAATATTTTATTTTGAAGAGATTTAGTGAGAGAAGAGATATATTTTTCTATCTCCTCTCTTAGATGTCCAGTTATAATAACAATTGATGTGATGTTTAGTTTAATTAAATTGAAAATTAAATGAGATAAAATTGGCTTATCATATATTTTAATTAATGGTTTCGGTATGTTATGAATAAAATCACTAATCCGCGTACCTTCACCAGCACATAAAATTATCGGTATTAAATTTTCTATTAGTTTATTCTTTTGTAGTGACAAATTTATTTCCATCCGTATCCAATACAATTGTATGTTCTTCTTGAGCTACGGGTTCTTTACTTTTTTCTATTAAAATGGGATATTTATCCAAAATCTTTCTTCCTAAAAATGTTTCAATAGTTCTCTGAATTTTGGATTTAGGAATAAGATTATTATTTACAATCCACCGAGGAGAAAAAGGGAGATGTTTGAAATTCTTCTCGATTTTATTCATATATCCTTGTTGTTCATATGGCATATTTTTTTTAACTCTTTTTACAAATCTATATATATATGAATACTTTCCATTTTCAACTTTCCCTATTCCAGAAGTAACAAACGGTTCACAAGCATAAGCATCTCCAGGTTTTAAAGTCTGATCATGTATTTTATCTTTATAATTTGGAATAAATGGTCCTGCATGTAAATTATATTGCTTTAGCTCATGGCCACCTAGATTTGTTATTGGTCTTAATCCCCTATTTATAATTTTTTGGGCAATTACTTCACCTAATTCGTATAATTTAATTCCAGGATTAAACAATTCAATAGCAGCATCAAGAGCTTCTCTTGCAGCATCAATATAATTTTGAAGTTTAGGATCTTCATCTAAGTTAATAGTAAAAGCGGAATCTGCAATATATCCGTTAAAAAGAGAACCGATATCAATTTTTAATAGTCCTTTTTCAGGTACAATAGTTACATCATCGATCGGGGGACTATAGTGAGCAGCAATTTCATTCAAGGACATATTTACAGGAAATGAGAGCTCACTTCCTTGATTTAGTATTTCACTTTCAATATTATTAGCAATTTCTAAGAATAATGCCCCAGGGATAATAATTTCTTTTGCTAACTTTTTTGCAGCAATTACAGCTTTTCCAGCTTGAATATAGCTTTCTAGATCAAAATCTTCTGTCATGGTTATATACTAGTATAATAATTAAAAAAATTAAATAACTATGGGGTTAATCGGTCAGGAGTTCTTGGATACATTACTGCTTCTCTAATATCCTCCAAACCGCACAAAAAGGTCACCCATCGAGCAATTCCTAAACCGACCCCTGCATGAGGGGGCATTCCAAAATCAAAAGTACGTAAATGAGAGTCAAATGCTACCGGATTTAATCCTTTTTCATCTAGCGCTGCTGTTAATTGTGCTTTATTATGTACTCTTGTACCACCTGAAGTTAATTCAAGCCATCCCATTTGTAAATCAAATGATTCACTATATTTTGGATCTGGTGAGGGCCTAATGTAAAACGGTTTTATAGACATTGGCCAATGGGTTATATAGTAATATCCCGGTAACTCCTTTCCTAATTCTCTGCAAGCTTCGGTAGAGAGATCTTCACCCCATTCTACCGTTATCCCGGATTTATTTTCAATCAACTCTAAAATTTCATCGTAAGTATATC
>JAHQWI010000023.1 GCA_029856085.1 Promethearchaeia archaeon
GAATAAGATTAATTTTAATTATTATCTACTTCTTACTGAAATCGTTTGGATTTCCTCCAGTTTCAAGATATTCAGCATATTTTTTTAAACTTTTTAACAGCATCTCCCCAGCCATTCCAAGTATGGGTTCTTGACTTGCATCGTCGAATTCTGCCCAAATTGTAGCTTCAACAACATCTCCTTTTGGTTTTAATACATATCCCAAACTTGTCATTGGACTACCCTCTTGAGTTGCTGATAAACTCTCAGGAGGATTTGTTTCTATACGAGTCGATGTTACGTCTCCAACATTCGTTTTAAAAAAATAATTACCTGGACCCAGTTCTTTAACTTCATTAACTACGATATTCCACCTAGGATAATCGTTGTCTTCATCAATGATCTTAAAAATACTCTCTTGAGCTGCGGAAATATCAACTTTTTTTTCTACACGTGGCATGAATTATAGCACTTTATGAATTTCAAATATATTTGATAAAATTTGGATTAAATATCTTTAGAACGAGATAATTTATAAAACTTTATTTTTTTAAGATACTCTATCACAAGATATAATACAATAAGCCCATTATCAAGGCACAAAAAATGGGATTTAAAATATTATCATCTATCTTATGATTTGAAACATCAATTAAAAAGAATGTAACTGCCCCACTGAATGAAATTACAAAAATCTCAAATAGTATTAACGAACTTTCAAATAACCACAAAGAAGTGAACGCAATACCAAACGAAGCTAAAAATCCCGCAATATAACCCACAATGGTTTTTTCAGATGATTTTGGAAAATGAATCTTTCCAAATCGAAGCCCAAAAACAGATGCGGTACTATCCCCTAATGTTGCAATAAGAGAAGCCGCTGCAAAAATACCAAACGGAAAAATAAAAATAGGGGCAAATGATAAAGCTAGTACTAATGGTTTTATATAATTATAATTTTCATTTCGCTTCATAGTTTTTCCTAACAGATCTAATACATTCTCAGGGATCAAATGGAATAAGTTATGATTTTCGAATATAAATGATAATCTGATGTAATCTAATGCTCCAAAGATTAGAATCCCTGAATAACCAGCAGTTAAAATTAAAAAAAGACCAAATTGCTGTCCAGTAATTCTCCATACCTCATCAGCCTTCCATAGACCATCCCATATATAAACAGCAAAAATCCACAGAAAAATAATAATTCCTGCTGGAAATAAATGTAACGCTTTTCGGTGGATATCCGTTTTAATTTTATGAGATCTTAAACTGTTTAGGTCGTCTTCTTGTTTATCAAACTTATTTAAAAAGCTCTTAATATTTCTCCTTTCCTTAAGATCTGGATCATTCCTTAGTACTACTTGGTGTTGAAAAAATAATATCAAGAAAATCAAAAAGGGTGTAATTATACAAATAAAAAACATGGATAGGATTTGAAATAACCTAAAATGTGGATTACTTAAAGACAAATACAATGGATATATCAGTCCCGCGATAATCCACAAGAAGAAAGTCAAAATACAGTTTATAAAATTATGTTCCTTAGGAAATTTCTGATTAAGTTTAATAGCATAGTAAAATAACCCAAAACCACTAAATATAAAGAGAATTGTTACTGGCAATAATACTATGTCATATACCATGATATCTTTTAGTAAAATGCTATTTCAAAAATATCTTATGGAAAAATTATTTTATCGAAGATATAAAAAAAAAATTATATATTAATTCTAAATTATCTGAACTTCTTTTTTTAAGTGTTTTTGAATAAATTTCCCTATTTTTTCAGTTGCTTTCTGACCTTCTGGCGCCCACGAAGCAAACATTTAAAAAATTATTTTAATTCGGAGAGCTCAACCCCTTTTGTTTCTTTAAGGAAGAAATACGCTATGGGTATGACGATGAAGTGTCCCATGACAAAGATGATAAACGTAGTGCCTAAACCTACAAATAAAATAATTACGCCGCTTAATAATAATCCCACCGTCCCGCCAATCCCCCCAATTAAACTCCTAAATCCAATACCGGTTCCTCTTCTATCAGTCGGTAGCATCTCTATTGTAGTTAACCTAATAATTCCAATAGCACCCCAAGTGGATATATGAGTTAAAGAGTATCCAAGTAAGACAATATAAAATGCATTTTCAGTATTATGAGCCCCAAATACCCATATCAGTACTGATATGGGTGCTATAAACGACCATAAATATAACAATGGTTTCCTTCCAATTCGATCTGCCAGAAAGCCATTAATCGAATAAGCAATAATAACTGCGAAAATGACTAAGAAGAATACCATGGTAATTTGGTCTTGGGTTAATGTCCCTACATCACTCATATATTTTTCGAATAAACCCAAATATATTCCCGAAATTCCGCGAAGAAAAACTATTATTAATAGGAAGGTGTAAGGCTTACGACTTTCTGTTTTAAAAATTGATCCAATATCCTCCTTGAAGGATCTTGATTCTATTGAACTGCTTTCCTTCATCATTTCATATCTTTTTGTTTCTTTCAATGTGAAGTAAATGATAATACATAATGGAAAACCTATTATCATGGGAAAAAACGTCATACCCTGCCAAAATGAACCAGTTTCCTTTATAAAAATAAAACGTGAAATTACCATTATAATAGGACCTAATAATCCTGCCATTAAAATAATATTTGAATAATAAGCGCGTTTATTAGATTTGACTTCCTCGTTTATATAAATCAACCAGATATCACTGCTGAAAAAAAATGATAAGAAAAACACAAAAATCATATACATAATATAATTTATTGAAAAAAACATACCAAATGAAGCAAGAGCCATTCCTAATACTGTAATACTTAACATTTTTTTTCTTCCAAGTTTATCAGATAAGTAATGACTAAAAAATAGGAAGTACATTCCAATTGAAACCGCTCCAGTTGCAAATGCTATAATTGAATTTTGGACATCTTCTGATTTATCACTCAAAAAGCTCTCCGCTATAGTTGAAGGAATTGCTCCAGGAAACACAGTCGCATATGAGTCCAGGATTTGCACAAGCATTAATATAAATATTAGGTATAGGAAATATTTCTTTGATCTTCCTGTAGACTTCTCATTATTAATTTCAGACATAAAACCACTTTTTAATAATATTCCTAAATGATACTTGAAGAATAGTTCTACCTATGAATATTTAAAACTTTCACTCTTCATCTTGCTATCCCTTTAATAAAAAGAAAAAGGCTAGAAGGATTAAATAATAAATTTGATAATTAGATAGAGTCCAATGGCTATTAATATTATAGAGACGATTATAATAATTGCCATTCCAGTTAGCTTTAGTTGCACGATCCCTGCATCCCATTGGATAATTGTGATGGATAGAAGAATGACACCAAAAGCTATCATGAATAGTCCAACCCCAATCAAAACAAAACTTGATTTCGTAGAATCTTTCACAATTAATCACATCCTCTATTATTATTAGAAAAATAGAATAATAAAATTAATGAAAAAAATATCTAAAAATTAAAAAATATAATAAAATATAGATAAAAAATAGTTATAATCCTATTAACAATATTTTATCGATTGCATCATGCACTTTCTTTAAATTATCTTCTCCGAGAGCTTCGTCAACCTTAACTTTGAGATTTAAAAGAGTTCCAACACCAGTTACTAACGTATTCTGTAAAAAATTATTAAAAACACTCTTCTCTGCGTTCTTGTTCTTGAATTCTTCGACTCTATCGAGCATTATTTGTTCATATTCTTTTGCAGTACTAGTTTTTAGCTCTACTAATTTGCGGATCTTCTTCCCTTCTTTGTCTTCAATATATTCATCAGACATTTACGCATCACTCTCCTTTTTCATTCCGCCATTACGGGCTATTTCTGGTCTGACTTCGACAGTTTCTTGACCGGTAGTGGTATCGAACTCATCTCTGACTTTGGGAGTTATTTCCTTAGCAATTTGCTTTTCAATCTCCGGTCTATGTAGTGTATTCATCGTACAGAAGCTTACTTCTTTGACTGTGCCATCTGGCATTGCTACCCCGAAATGCACAATACATCTCTTCACTCTTTCAAGATCCATATTATATGCGTCTTGGAAATGCATTGAACTGAGAAGAAGTGTACCGTAGCTAAATGAACTTATGCTCTCCCAATCACCATTTATTAGCACTCTACTGAACATTTCCATTAATTTACCCGGCTTTTTTGCGTATTGCAGTATGCCGATTAGAAATCGTGCCCGAAGTTGTGTTTTATCGAGAAAATTTAAACCTTTATCCAATGTTTCTCCAATTCCTTCACCCAAGAGATCAGTAAATAATTTAATAGGTTTCTTCTCTTTATGCTTAATTTTAGCCCAAAATTTGTTTGCGAAATCGATAATCTTAAGCGGGTCAAAATATTCCATTACTGGCATCATCTCGCCTGAATCAGGATCTATCACCATATAGGAAGCGAAGCCGCAGTCTGGATGGCATGTAAACTCGATTGGATCAACATCCGCTAAATAAGCTATGACTCTACCTAGCTCAACTATTGTCGAGAGGGGATACCAGGCATTTTCCATGCTAATCCTTCCCCCTGTCTGTTCCTCTATTTTCTTTAGAACATCTGCGTTTGTAATTCTCAATTCCTTACGTTCTTCGAAGGCTATTCGACCACAGAGCGAAACGGGTTGAAATGTTATACCTCGTACTGTATCAATATTATCAATAGCGTATTGGATGATGTTACCCACTTCAATATCTGTAACTCCACTTGCAATCGTTGCTACTAATACAATAGAATTGAGTCCTGCTTCACGGCAATTGTCAATAACTCTTTGCTTATAAGGCATTAAATTTTTAATCCCGCGAGTCTTCTCATATGTTTGATTATTTATGCCATCAAATTGGAAGTATAATGTGTCTAAACCAGCTTCTTTCACCTTTTTAGTCCACTCGAGACCACCTTTTTTGGATTGAAAGCCATAACCATTTGTAGCTACAATAACCTCCATGAAACCATGATCCTTAGCCATTTTACAAATCTCAGGAAAATCTTTTCTAACAGTTGGTTCTCCACCTGTGAACATGATAGCAACAGCAGGTATCGGTTTGCTCCTGAAATGTGTCATAATTCTATCAATTTCTTCTAAGGTTGGTTCCACAAGGTAACCACTCTGTAAAACATTAGCATAACAAAAGTTACAGTTAAAATTACAACGGTTTGTAAGATCTATCAAGGCTAATGAACAAGTTGAAATGTGTTGTTCACATAACCCACAATTATAAGGACAACCTCTTGGATCTTCACCAACAAAATCAGGAGGATTAGATTCTCCATCCTTATCAAATTTCCAAATAACATTATCATTTTCATCCCTAATAGCCCAATGAGTCCATTTATAATATTTTGCGGAACTGCTGATTTTATCCTTGAAATCCCCATGATCAGGACAGGTTTTTCTCATAAAAATTTGATCATCTTCTTCATAAACCTCAGCATCAATACGTTCTAAGCATTCTGGACAAACACTCTGAGTTTTTCTATAATATTTCTCGTTTATATAATCGGAATCGTCTAAATGGTACATATTATCACTTTTTCAAAAAATTTTTATTTATTAAAATACTTATTTATACAAAAAAATAGTAGCGTTAATTTATAAACAATTTCAGATGATTCATATTATTACATATAATATTAGTAAAGTTAGTAAAACCTATAGGGATCCCTTCTCCTTACTTCTACAATCATCCTATGCTATTTTAATATTTTGAAAAAGTTAAGACTCGTTTTTTCTCAATTTCTAGATTTGAAAGATATGTATTTCTAAATTGTAAATTATGATTAGTTAATTTTATAATATTACAAAATGAAATATTTGGAGATAATGCAGCGAAACTATTAGGATTATAAATTTATATGAAGAAACTATCTTCATAAATGAATCATATACCTTTAAAGTCAGGATTTCGCTTTTCAAAAAAAGCTTTCAAACCTTCTTGAAAATCTTCAGTTCCAGCTGTTTTTACAATAAGTTCACCTTCCCTGTCCAAATGGGTTTCCAAATCATTGGTGTAAGATTCCTTTAAGAGCATTTTTGTATAAGCAAACGCGATTGGTGCTCCAAGGCTCAGTTCGATAGAAAGCTTTTTGACTTCTTCCATAAATATATCTGAGCTGACAACCTTATTCACCAAATTATATTGTAAAGCTTCTTCGGCATTAAGTATTCTATGAAGAAAGAACATTTCATTTGCTATACTTAATCCTACAAGTTTGGGAAGATGAAACGTAGAAGACGAATCTGGAGATAGTCCTATCCGTGTGAAAGCGCAACCAAATCTTGCGTTTTCCGAGCTTATTCTAAAATCACAGGCAGTGGCGTATCCCAAACCTGCCCCAAAACAAGCACCATTTATCGCAGCAACAGTTAGTTGCTTCATGTTTTTGAGAATTTTTATCCCCTTATGTAATCTACTTGCCATCTTAGCCATGAATTCATCAGGAACTTCTGCCTTTTGAAATTCGACCACATCTCCTCCAGCACAAAAAGTTTTTCCTCTTCCAGTAAGAACTAAACATCTAATCGTAGTACTTTCTGAAATCTCATTAAAAGCTGAAATTAGTTCATCAAGAAACTCAATATTGAATGCATTTAATTGCTTAGGACGGTTGAAATATATAATTGCTGATTTATTTGGTTCATCAATCTCTACTTCTATTGATTTATAATTCGTCATAATGTTCAAAATTAATGAATAGATAATAAATTATTTATCAGGCTTTAAATGAAGTTTAAGAAATATGTTTGTTATTATTCCAGAAATTTTTAAAAAATTACTTGAATTTTTCTTTCAATGATCTTGTTAAATCATCCAATTTCTTTGATAGCTTTAATTCAAAGGTTTGAACTTCCTCTAAATTCTTATACCTTTCCGGTAACTTCTTTATATTTTCTCTATAGAACGTTTGGATATCATCAATTTCTGGTAATTTACGGATTAATTCTCCATTTTTCATAATTGCTTGTAATAATGGTGTTGAATCAGAGGGAGAAGACTCATCATCAAGAGCTAAGATATCTTCTTTAAACTTACCATTTTTATCATATACCCTATAGACTTGCTTAATCCCGGGATAGGTTATTTTTTCTTCACTAATCTTTATTTTTGGAGTGTTGTTATACTCAATTAATTTGTAAACACCAGCAATAGTAGGGTCATCCCGTGAGGTTGCTAATTCTGTTCCTACTCCAAATGCATCGATTGGGGCATTTTGATCAATTATTTCTTTGATTTTGTATTCATTGAGGTCAGAACTAGCGACAATTAGAACCTTTTCACACCCGATTTCATCTAGAATTTTTCTAACTTTTATGGCGTGATTAATTAGATCACCAGAATCTATTCTTACTCCTTTTATTTTATTTCCAAATTGAGCACATTTTTCAGCACCCTTTTCAGTATCGTAGGTATCAATTAAAAGAATTGAATTCTCATCATAAATATCAAAGTATGTTTTAAAGCTATCTATCTCTTTATCAAATTTTTGAACAAAACTATGAGCCATAGTACCGGTTGAGTTAATTCCTAATTCAATATCAGCAATTACGTTACTTGTACCATTGAAACCTGCAATATAACTTGCTCTGGCGGCATAAACACCAGCAAGAGGACTATGAGATCTTCTTGTACCAAACTCGAGAAGAACTTTATCAGGTGCAATATTTCTAATTCTTGATGCTTTTGAAGCAACTAGAGTTTGATAATTAATTACATTTAGTAAGTATGTTTCTGCTAACTGAGCATGGATGAGTGGACCTTGAATTCTCATAATTGGCTCATTAGGGAAAAAAAAGTTTCCTTCTTCCATTGCCCATACGTTCAAATTAAATTTGAAATTAGGTAAATACTCGTCAAAAAAACTTGAATCAATTTTTTTGAAAACTGGTTTATTTCTTAAAAAATCGATGGTTCGTTTTGTAAATCTAGCATTTAGTAAATAATAAATTGCTTGTTCTAAACCTGCAAAAATTAAATAATTACGGTTTTTAGGGAATTTTCTAATAAAGAGTTCAAAAGTAGCAATATCATCTTCCTCCTTGATATTATTTTCGAGGTTATATTGAAAATATGCTGCTGTCATTGTGAATTGATAGAAATCAGTACTCAAAATCATATTCTCATCATTTACATAACCAGAACTATAATTAGTCATTTTCTTTAGAGATTTTAACTTAGGTTTTTTAATTAATTATTTTAATTCTTTCAACTATAAACCTTTTTTCTGAAAAGAATATGATTAAAACTTAGAACAAAGAAAAAATTAAAAGTCTCTCAGTTAAAAACAATCTAGAATTAATTCAATTTTTCAGAATTCAAATTAGTTAATTCTACACTAATATCCCATAAATGTTTAGCTAATTCTTCGTCATAGGATGCTTTAACAGACTTTGCTTCCTTTCTTTTTTTAAAATATTTTCCGCTTACACCTTCAATATCAGGAGAAGAGGCACAATATATTGATGTTTTAGCACCTCTTTTCGGGCTTCTCACAAACAAGCTTATAAACGGAAAGAAATATTTAACAAATTTTCTGAAATTACGAATCATATTTGTTCTTACATATCCTGGATGAAGACAATTGATGGTAACTCCATTTCCATCAAATCTCCTCCCAAATTCATAGGTAAAAATAATGACTGCTAATTTCGAGATAGCATATGCTTTTAATTGGCGGTAGTGCTTTTCCCCATTAAGGTTATCAAAATTAATAGATTTAGCATGTATATTTGAGCTGATATTCACTATTCTTGCGGGTTTACCAGCTTCAAGAGGATCTAACAACAAATTACACAGCAAAAAAGGAGCCAAATAATTGACTGCTAATGTAGTTTCAATTCCATCTTCGGTCAATATATGTTTGCTAAGATTGACACCAGCGTTATTAATAAGTACATGCAAAATTTGATATTTTTCTTTAAAATCTTTAACTAACTGATGGATAGCTTTTTGCGAAGATAAATCTGCTAACATTAAGTAAACTGATTCATTATTGGATTTTTTTCTAATGTCATTCAATGCCTGTTCACCTCTTTCTTTATTGCGGCATACCATAACAATAGTTGCTCCCATTTTTGCCAATCCAATAGCTGTAGCCTTGCCAATCCCAGAATTAGCACCAGTAATCATACAAATTTTTCCTTTCATAATATTAGAGGTGTGATTATTAACAATAGACAAACTAAATCCCTAAAGATGAGGTTAATTAATATCCTAATTAGAAGTAAATTAGAGAAGGAGATAAAATTAATAAAATCTTTGAAGTACTTCAAAAATGCTGATATAATGAGAAAACATTCTGTTAAACTCTTTTTTTAGAGCTTTTGAACTTTCCTAATATTTTTTACCAGTATTCCCCAGAAATTATCTTTATCAAGTTTGCCATTTATACTAAGCTTGTCGTTTACTTTTAGTTTCTCATCATTCTGCAATTTTTCACTGATTCTAATTTTTAATTTTTCAATGTCTATAATATCTTCCTCTCGAAAATCACTTTTTCGATATACTCTTGGTCCTAACCTAACATTATTTAAAGTGATATGATAATAGATGGTAACATTTCCTTGAAAGTCTGATTGTCTTTCAACAATATCCAATATTTCACCTTCATAAATAGTAATACTATTATTCAGGAATTTCATTAATGCCACGCTATCAGAACTCTCATCTACTAATCTTCTTTTATCACCACTTCTAGGTCGTTCCTCCCCTGTTCTAGCAGCTGAGAGTTTGATCGAATCGATAAGTTCTTCAAAGTTATCTGGTAATTTTGTTAAAGTCCAATCTGAAAGATTAAAATATTCTTCCTTCAATGAGAGAATAAATCCCACCCAAAAATGGCTACAAAAACCCATATTAGAGCCAGTTCTGCAATCACAATCTCTTTCTGGATCATTTATATTAGATGGTGTAATAGATAAATAAGATTTAGTATCCCAGTTCCAACCTTTAAAGGAAATTTCAACTTCATGATTTTCAGGGTTAACGATATTGATTTCAAAGATATTTTCTCTATCTTCCCCGTTTATTTTCTTTAAAGCTAGATTTATCTCTTTTGATATAATTTCTAACTCATTGTTGTATAATACTCGTTGATGTTCCTCTTCAGATAATGAATCTAAAATATATTCTAATAATTCACTTTTTTTCGAGTATCTTGAGCAATCTTCAAGATAGTATCCTTTACAAAGTGCTCTTAGTTCTTTTACGTTCATAGATTGCAATAAATAAGTCAAATAAGCTTTATTATCAATTTTCCTTAGTTTATTTAATGAGGCTATAATCTCCTCGTCAGTCACCTCATCCTCAGAAATTAATCCTTTTTCCGTTAAGATTTCCTTAACATTATCTTCCGAGAGATTTTGTAAAATAAAATCTATTAAATTTGGTTTAGATAAACTTGAATAGCCCTTTAAGTTGTTATCTTTACAAATTTCTTTTAATTCTTTTGAAGTAAGCGAGTGTAATACTCTAGATTTATCTAAATAACTCATTATATCATCTCTAAGATTTCATTAATATATTATTTAAAATTACTATTTAACACTTTTTATTTAATCTCTATAGAAAAGTTAAGAATTTTAAGATTCACTTCTATGTTCACTAAAAAAGAAATCACAATTTGAAAAATGAATCCTTAAGCTGATCCCGAAATTTGGGATGAGAAATTTTTATTAAGTCATTCGCACGCTGAGTAACCGTCTTTCCCCTTAAATCAGCTATCCCATATTCAGTAACTACATAATGAACATCATTGCGAGATGT
>JAHQWI010000024.1 GCA_029856085.1 Promethearchaeia archaeon
TATTTTATAAATTAAGTGATTTTATTATTAAAAAGAAGTAAGATTTAAATTGAAAACTCGTGTAATTCTACTTTAAAGGTACAAATTATTTTATTATTTTTTTTATAACTGAAATTAAATTAAAACTAAGTGATGTTTTATGAAAATGAAAAAAAATTTAAGGAAATACGGTCCTCTGGTTGCATTTATATTGATAATGGTCTTGATTTTTACATTCTTGCCGTCGTATCTCCTTACAACGCGAACAGAGTCAATTCCGGGAGTTAGAAAAGCAATTATTCTATGTAGTGCAAACGATTTTTATGAAAGCGAATCAGAAGATGAATTCAATGGTAGTCCTGATGCCGATTTTACAACACCTACAGCAAATTGGACTCATGGTGATACTCTTTCGAATAGTTTTCTTGAATGGTCTCCATTTGGAAATAAAACTTCAGGTTCTTTATCCGTTAGACCTTCAGGTCCTGGACCTCTTAATGCCAGTTTAACTTATAATTGGTCGGATTACTATCCATTAAAAGAATACGCATTATACAATATCTCAGTAAGTGTCCAAATTAATAGTTCAATTGATATAGCAGGAAATGGAGCTCGTGTCGGCATACAATGGTTGGATTCAAGTAATAATATAGTGAGAACTGATTGGTCGGTGTATATTAGCACTACTGGAAATCAATGGAAGAACATTAATATTTTTGGGGCATGTAATAATGAAACGGGAAATGAGATATTAGGGATGAAATTGATTTTAGCATTTGAAGGTGATTTTGTAGGGGCAGATCCTCTAGATAGTGTACATTATGATGATGTATTAGTTGATAGATTGATTTCTGTAAATTTAACAGATCCAACTGATCCAGATCCACCACCAGGTCGAATAAATTCAGATGGTTTTCCTGCTCAAGCACTTCAAGTATATTGGATTTTGAAAGGTCATGGATATACGGATGAGAATATCTTTTTAATGCTTTACCACACTGGAGATGATGTTATAGATATAGATGCATTTGATATATATACCAATGATTTAAATAGATCTGGAGTTCTTGCTGATATTGATATTGAGAATGATGATGTCAATGCCAGTAGATTTAAACAAGAATTAAATATATCAATTTCAGGTTCATTTGCTTCTGGTATTAGACAAAGTGATCAATTAATTATTTTTATGACTGATCATGGTTCAAATGGAGTATTACCGGATAAAAACGCTACATTTCATTTTGAGGCAGATCATAGTCATATTACTGAACTCGAATTTTATAACTTAGTGAAAGAAATAGATTGTGCGCGATTGATGATTAATGTGGATTGTTGTTTTAGTGGTAATTTCTTAAACGAAAAAAAACCTATAGGTCAGAGTTGGTATAATTTGCCGAACTGTCTTTTTATAAGTGCTGCTTCAGATGTGTTTTCATGGTATTGGATAAACAATAGAAATCCTGATGGATATGCGGGTTCATGGTTCTTTCATCCCTTTTGGGATCAATTAGATCAAAACCAAACTATAGCTAATGCATTTAACTTTGCTTTCAATAGTATCCCTACTACCTTTCCACCAAAACCACCAGTTGGTGTAATTCAAAATCCTTTAATGCAAGACAACTTAGGAATAAATAATTCTTGGAGCTTTAATACGGAACCGAGTTTGTAGATCTCTTTTCATTTTTTTTCAAATTCTAACTGCTGATATTTTTCTGACTTAACTTTATATGAAACTTAGAATTTATTCTTACTTAATATAACATTTGTATAGAATCACAAATGAATGCTATGTTAACAAAGAGAAAAACCAAGATTGTGCTTCTGTTTATTATTTGTTTTGCCAATCTCACTGTTCTTATTATTCCACAGACACCCTTAACTACTATTGGTACTGATGATATAATGGATGAACGTAAATCCCCTTACACAATTAAATCAGCTAATAACGATACAGATGCCCCAGTTATCATGTTTATTCAACCTAACATAAATATTACAACTATTACGGGTAAATTCTATGAGATAATCGTGAATATTGCAGATGACAACCCACCTTTACCTGGAAACGTTTCAATAGAAATTTCAAATTCTACTATGTCACTCTTTAATGCTTCAATGATTAAAGGAGTCGAATGGTTTTTTATATGGGATAATATGACTTCCTATCCTAATTATATAATATATTTTTTTAAGGTTACAGCTAAAGATTCTTCTGTAAATGAGAATATAGGCATGTCTGGAGTTATGTACATTTATATGGCAATTTATTCTTCAAATTCTCCTGAAATTCTATTTGTTATGTTATATATCATTATGGTTTCTGTTTTATTCGCATGTATCTTGGTATATTTTAATAAGAAAAGTGCTAAGTTATCCCTTAGTAGACAATAATATTATAACTGGTGCAATTTATTGAAATATATTTTTTTCTTGTTCTTTTCAATAAATAACAATCTATAAGGCAATTTTAATAGTTTTTAGTGCCTTGATTTCACTAAAATAATAATAAACATAATAATACTAATTTCAAAAAAAATATATGTCAAGATTTTCATTAATTACAAAATAATAATATTTAGTTTTTCGGGTTTAATTTAATTTGCTTAATATAGAACAGAAGTCTGCTTATCCATATATTACTAAATTTAAAAAAGAGCCATTTAGATCATTTGTCAATGTTAAAAAAAGAAATATTGGGAACTATTATTTAAGGGATTTTAACAAATTAGTTTCATTTTATAATTATTTCAAAGATAATTTACTAAATGAGCCTAACTTAACCCTAGAAAATGTGTATTGGTTTACCTTATTTAGGAAATATACTAAAGAAGAAACGAAAAAAGTTAGAAATGAGATCTTTAAATATATAAAAAATTGTGAATTTAGACAACATGAGCAATTAGGCTTTAGAATTTCACTTGATCCTCAAAAACACCCCGATATTTACTCTACTTATTTAGCATTAGGTAGCTTGAAAAGTCTAGGTCTTTTAAAAGAGTATTTTTCTTCTGAAGGCCTGAATCATATTAAGGAAGAGATTAAAAACTTTATTTTATCACTTAGGAAAGGAAATTCATTTCTACATTGTCATGATAAAGAGTGTGTTATATGTAGAGTAATTTCTCCAGCAAGGACTCTATTTTACGTATTAGAAATTTTCACGCTTTTAGGAGTAGATATTCGAAATAGTAGAGAACAATTCCGTTCATATATCGGGGATAGTAAAAAAAAGACCCAAGCTTTAATTTATAAATTTTTGTGTTTGAAATATTTGGATTTAGAATCCGAAGTCAAAGATAAGGAAGTCCAATATCTTCTTCAATTTCAAAAAGATTCTGGTGGATTTGGTTTTAATCAAACAGAAAATCTTAATGAGACTTTTTGGATAGTATATATCCTTAATATTTATTCATGGTTATTAGATTATAACCCTTCAGGTGTGTATTTTTATATCAATAATAAATTAAATGAAGTCTTGAGTAGCGAAGAAAATTGGACCACTATTCAATTGATGGAAATTTCAAAACTGATAATTCTTTTATCATTAATTTGGAAAAAGTTTATTAGTGAAATAGAAAGAGTATTGTTTAAAGAATTAGAAAAAGAAAATTATATTGATCTAAACCAATTAAAAACTACATTTGGATTATCCAATGATCTTGAAGACCTCATCTCATATATTAATCTTAATTATAATTTTAATATTAGAATTTTAGATAATAATATTGAATTTAAAAATTATATTCGAAATCTTAGTAGAGGGAAACAGGAATTCATTCAGAAGTTTTATAATCAAATTAGCACTAAAAGTATTGTTTCCCTTTCAGATATGTTTAAGAGACATAGAACTTTGAATTTGGAACATCTCAAGCTAAAAGAAGATATTTTTCCTATCATCAAAGATATGATTTCGAGAAATTTCTTCAAGGGAAATATTAGAACTAAAAAAGGTTTCCTAGCTAAAACAAAATATAACTTTTATTTAAGTTATATTTTAGAAAAAGTGATTGTGTCAGACACAGAAATAAATACAGAAAGAATTGCGGAGGAAAAAGAGAAATTAGAGGATATTAAGAATGATATGTATAATATGACTTTAAAACTTAAAAATATAGGAAATCAAATAAGGGAAGAAATAGATAGCTATCTTTTAATTGATGAAATCGATTATGCCAAGGAAAGATTGAAATTTGTAATAAGAGATGCCATAATGGAAGCTGACTTCCTAAATGAAAACATTGAAAATTCATTTAATGAAATTTTATATTATAGTAATATCCGTGCCATATTAGGTGCTGAAATTTCTCAGTGGAATAAAGTATATTCCACTCTACAAAATAAGCTAGTAGAAGTTGATTCTTATCTTAAAGGTAAGATCCAAGAAAAGGAAACAATAAGAAATCTAAATAGATTATTGGAAAACTTAAAAGAAAAGCTTATTATAATAGAAGAAGATCTAGAGAAAAAATTAGATGCATTTAAGAAGCTTTTTAGTGAAACCTTCGAGAGAGAATACATTGAAAATAAATTTAATCTAATAATTCCTCAATTGAATCAAATATTTGATGATATTAGCAAGTATGATAAAGTAATATTTAATATATCTCAGCAAATCACGACAAAAGAAAATGAAATAGTCGTAAAACACAGAGAAATAATTAACAAATGGGTAAAGATTAAAGAAAAATTCGAAAACGAGTATCAATTTTATCATGAGGGTTTTCAATTTTTTAGGACGAATTTAAAAAAGATTATTATAATCAATGAAAAGTTGAATAATGATATTTCAGAAATCGGTGAAAATATTAAAAGTAAAATAGTAGAAAATCAATTTCAAGAGGCTTTCGATGTTATTAAAAAAGAATCTGATGTTGTATTAAATGAAAAATTAACTGAAATTAAAAACTTACAATCCACTGTCGAAGATAAGATAAAAGAAAAACAGAAGCTCTATTTACTGTATAAACATTTACAGGATAATCTTGAAAATTTAGAATCAACTATTATCGACTCAATAGCTAAACAGGCACAATCTTTAAAAGATAAAGTCATAGAAGAAAGAAATAAAACTGAAATAAAAGATTTTGATGAATTTGTTTCGCAAGAGATTATTAAATTAAAAACGGAGTTAGCTAATCTCAAGAATAAATTTAATCAATCAAGTAATTTAAAAATTGCAGATATAACTAAAGAATTTGACCTTCTTGAGGCTAGTTTTGACAAGACAAATAAAGTATTTGCTAAAAAATTTAACAGTTGTAATAAAAATATAGAAAATTTTAACGAGAAATCTAAATTAACAATCCTTCAATGGGAGAAATTCACTAATTTCTTTCAAAATGAAATTTCTGATTTAAAAGATGAATATGTTAATGATATAATTTCGAATAGAATAAATGTTATGGCTGTAGAGAAAAAAACTAATAATATCAGACTTATGGATTTAAAAGATGACGTTAAACTTTCATGTAAGGTTTTAATTAAAAGATTGAAAGATATGATAGATATTTCAAAAATTAATGCTGAGTTGAATGAAAGCGATAAAACTATTCTGATATATACAGATTTTTATTATTTAAATAAAGAATTAAGAAATTATATTGAAAATCAATTATTAAAATTGAACAGAGAAAGAGTTGGTAAGATATTAGCCCTTTATGACTCAAGTATTAGAAACTTAAATTTAAACACAAATATGTTAGAACTTCAAAATAGAATCAGTGATTTAAGAGTTTTTGAAGAAGTTATCCCAAAGAAGTTTTATGATAAAGTAAATGAGCTTCAAATTAATCAAGAAAGGCAAGAATTCCTTGAAACTAAAGAATATTTCGAATCAATAATAGAAAATGATAGAAATGCTATGAATAAAATAAGTATTAACTTGAATCTCTTTAATTCTATGCAAAATTTCATTGAACAGCAATATAATTCACTTAAAATAGAGTTAAAAGAATATCATAATAAGTTTTTAAAAGAGTCTGAAGAAAATGATTCTTACACTGATATTCAAGAAGAATTTGGAATTAAGAAACAGGATTTTAAAGAAAAATCAAGGCAAACAGAAGATAACATAGAAAATGAAATAAGAAATACTGCAAATAAGACAGAGAGTTCAAATAAATTAATACCAGAGATAAGAGAAATGTTTGTTAAGAAGAAAAGCGAATATTTAGAGGAATTCAAAACTAAAGTAGAAAAAATTAACGATCAAATAGAGATTATGAAAAATGAATCCTTCCGTGGGAAATTAATAGATTTCATAAATAATAGTAAAATTAAATTAAGCCAGTTACTTGGAAATCTAGAAAGAAAGGTAGAAGATAATATAGAAATAAAAGAATTTAAAAAAATCAATGTAATAATTCAAAAGAGAGCTAAGAGCATTGAAACAGAAATCAAGGAAATTAAAAAAAATGCCACAATAAAGATCAAAGAATATAATAGACAATCAAAAAACTTTAACCAACTATCTAGATTTGTTTTAGAAGATTTTAATAAATTTATCAGTGAATATAATGAGATCTTAAATGAAAAAGTAAAATCATTAGAAAGATTAATATTGAAATCCTATATTGAAATGACAATTAAGGCGGTTGCAAATGAATTCTTAACTACAGGTTTCTTAAATAATGAATTAAAAATAAAGAAACAAAACATCCAAAACCATTTATTATTTCTAATAAGTACAGGAGAATTACAGGGCAAGTATGACCCTAGGTTTGGAATTTACTATGAGAATCCAGATATATTAGATGATTTAGACGAAACTGAACTAGAAGTAATAAAAAGCACAAATTTTAAAGTAAATATGGTTATGCGTCATTTTAAAAATTTTGCGAGCCAATATGGAAGCGTAATAGCCTTCTTTGCTTCAATAATAACGATTTCGTATTATTTATTTCTCTTCAGTGGAGGTAATCCTGCTGTTATTGTTTTCCCTGTATTAATAACGCTCATGGTTTTAGGATTCTACTTTTTAAGAGAGAAAGATGAAAAAATAAAATAACTATTTAATTTTATAACTTTCATTATGAGTTAAACTCATAATTAAATCAATCATAATCCATAACAAAATGAACATAATTCTCTTGCTTTCTAAGGTAGCCTTGAAAACAAGCTTGATTAAAATGGATATAGAACTTCCGATCTACTATTTCTTCCTCCTTAGCAAGATCTAGTAATTCTTTAAAATCTATTTTACCATTTTCTCCAAAAGTTTTTACCATATTGATTAAAGATTTTACGTTTTTATTTAGATACATTTTCCTTTTACCTTGATTGGGATTTTTTTTTCCTTTTAATTTCAATATCTTATTTTTCATAGCGGGGAGTTCCATTTTTATTAAATCTGAATAAAATGTCACACCACATTCCTTTAATTTTTCATAATCCTTACTATTACAAAATTCATCTAATTGGTTAAGAATATCCTCAATAGAACGGTTCGCTAAAATTTCTTTTTCTCTTTCTCTTCTTTCCTTAAAATTTTGGATGAGTTCTAAATCGGAACATTTGTTTATATCTTGCTTTGAAAATGTAATTGATTTACGTTCTAAATTCTCAATTAATTGTATTTGCTCAAAATCTCTTAAAACGGATTTCATGGAACTTTCCTTTCTCCTGGCAACAATGAAGAAAGGAATATCAACAGTATCTTCAGTTACAAGTATATAACATCTTCCAGGGGCATATCTACCAGTTCTTCCACGCCTTTGAATTAATCTAATTTCAGAAGGGACTGGTTCATAAAATAATATGGCATCTACGTTTGGTATATCCAATCCTTCTTCGGCAACACTAGTTGCAATTAACACATTGATTTTATCTTCTCTAAATCTTTGTAGAATTTCTGTCTGTACTTTTTGAGAAAATCCCATGTCATCAATTTTTGAAGATTGACCAATAAATTTCTCAATACTTAATTGATTTTGAAATTCCTCTTTTAGTTTATTCTTTAAGAATTCTGCCATCTCTCTAAACTGTGTAAAAATTATGATTTTTTTATTATTAAATTCCTCTATTTCTTCACGTATGATTGAAATAATCTTATTTATTTTTGGATGAGTTAAATTTGATAAATCTTCTTCTTCAATTGCAGAATTAACAAATTTAAAATGTTTTGAATTCATTATTCTCTTTGCAGATAATATCCCTTGTTCAGCTCTATATTTGATTTTCTCTAAAAAAGACATAAAAAGTGAAATATCTTGAGTTTCAATTAAATCCTTAGCATGTAGTAATGAAATACAACTTGAGCAATATGAATATACTGCATTAACATCAATATCATTTTCTTTAATTATATCGATTATTTTTGGATCATGATAAAACAAATAATCTAAATACTCTTCTTCTGAAACATAATCTTTTTCATATCTGAACGAAAGAGTTAAATCATGTGTAATTCTCAGAAAATCTAATTTTGAGTAGTATTTCTTGTAGGGGTTAATTAACTTTCGATCTATAAAGAATCTTAAAAATTTGCTAAATAAATTTTGCCAAACTTGGCTTAATTCTAACATTCTTGTCGGTAGAGCCACTAAATTTATGTATGTGTCTATGTCATATACATAATCTTTAACATCCTCATCTTCATAATTTCTAAAAACAATATTCTCAATATGCAAATTATCACATATTAATTGAATACGCTCATAATCTTTTCCTGGTGATGCTGTTAATCCTAAAATCAATGGATCATTACAAGTGTTAATATATTCTTTTGAAATTAAATTGTAAGAGTAATTTCCTTTTGTTTTATGAGCTTCATCGAAGATGATTAATGAAACGTGCCTTAATTCATAACGTCCTCTTATTAAATCATTATTTATTACTTGAGGCGTAGAGATGATGATCTTTGCCTTTTTAAATAAAAGGATCCTCTTATCTGGGGGTATCTTACCTGTGAATGATATGATTTCTTCATAACTAATGTTAAGAAACTTCTCACAAGAAGCTTTATGTTGAGAAACTAAGGGTCTGGTTGGAGCGAGGATTATTATTTTTGCCCTCGGATATTTTTTTAGAGAAGAAGCAATTAATAAAATACCAATAATTGTTTTTCCTAAGCCTGTTGGTAAAACTACTAAAGAATTTTTATTCTTACAACTTTTTATAATATTATTTTGATAATGTCGATAATGAACGATATCTTTTTTAAGATGCGGTCCATTAAAATACTTCTTTGATTCAATTTGCATATTATAGAGAAAATGAAATTTTTTCCTTTTAAAACCAATATCGCTGTAAGATTTTTATAAAATTACATTGAGTATTAACTAATTGAATGTATTTGTTAATTTAGAAATAAGTTAATCAATTTCATTTAGAAAACTTATATTTAAATGGTAAAGTTACTTCCTATACTTTATCATTGGTAAATAAACACCTATAAGATAAGGTATGAATTGTAATGTTTTGTACTAGTTGCGGTGTAACCATATCTGATGACGCAAAATTTTGCCCTCATTGTGGAGAAGATTTAGAAGAAGTATTAGAAATTCTCAAGGAGACTCCCAGTACAAGTGATATATCAAGCGCAGAATCAGACCTTAAACTTTCTCTTGAGGGGGATGCTGAAGCCGTGTTTATATCCGCAGCCATTTCAAATGAGTTTAAGATAAATGTTCATAACACTAGTCTAAATTCTATACCGGGTATAGAAGTTCAGCTTTCTGGGTTACACTACGATGAAATAATATCTGGATTCAATTATTACGGCACAATCCTAGGTGGACAAAAAGTAAGTGCTATTTTTGCTATACGACCCCAATATATTGGTGCTTTTACGTTAACTGCTACATTAAAATCTGGTGTTGGTCATTCACTTACATTCCCAATTGAAGTAAGAGTTAGAACTACGCATGGCTCTAAAATACCAATAACCCGTTCAAAACCACCAGTAAGAATAAATCAAGCGTTAGCTGGTTTTATCATTGTATTTCTAATAGGATTATTATTAATAGGTATTGGGATATCAACATTTTTAAGTGGGGGGTTCACATCCACATCCATACCAACATCCGTAACATTGGTTGTCATAGGTGTAATATGCATTGGTATAGGGACTAAGGGGCAATGTTGCGCCTGCGCCTGTGATGATTGCGATTGTGATTGTTAGAAATCATTTTAATGCAAACTTTATAGTTTGAGAAATAATAATCCAATTTACAATAAGATAATCAAAAAAATTCTAAATTAAAAATTGGATAGAAAGATGCATAGTCAAAAAGAAGATCTTCAAAGGGATAATAAAATAATAATCCCTTGGTTAGCACATCATAATCCAAAACGTGATGATTTCGATGATCATGTATTTTATATATCTAACCATGCTATTTGCATAGGATGTTTTGCCTTTGTTTTGGGCACCACTATTGCGTTAATATTTGGTAATTTATTTTACTATTATATCATAGATTTCATTAGTCTGCCTATAATTCTCATGATTTTCTTTTTTTGCTGGATCCCCTCAATTCTCCAATATTCAATTCAAATAATTAGAAAAGAGCCATTTAAGAATCGAATAATAAAATTTCTTATTCGTTTGCTTTATCCAATTGGTAGCATCATATTTATTTTTAAATCTCCAATATGGGGCTTTGGTATTTCGGTCCCTGCTGGTTATTTGATAATATATATTAGAAAGATTAAAATCAAAACTCTAGCTTGAAAAAAAAACCTAGCTCAAGCTGAAGTTGAAGAATTCCATAGGAAATAAGTGATTGGATAATAATTATATCAAAAATAATGAGCAAGGTATGTTGTAGAACTATTTATTTTATTATTCATCTTCGAAG
>JAHQWI010000025.1 GCA_029856085.1 Promethearchaeia archaeon
GTTTTCTACTGATTCCCAGATGACACCGACAAAAATATTACCGAGTAGATAAAAAAAATTAAGAGGGATTCCAAAAAATAAGGAAAACGTGCCATAAAATCCTAGAAAAGTTATATATCCCATAAACAAATGACCTAAACTAAAAAAATCAATTGGAGATATTCCTACATGTTCTGAACGTTTTGCTATTATTATAATTTTATACAATCACCTCCTCTTAAAAATAAAAAAGATAAAATTATTAAACTTGATCTCTTAAAACTAAATTCTAGGAAGGTCCCATAGGTACTGAAGCCCCTGAAACTTGTGCTTTAACTGAAAGTATTCCTAGACCAATTAATAAAAGACCAACTACGAAGCCAAGTCCTAAACAAACCATAAAATTTTGGTTAAAGAAACTCCTAAAATCCGCTCCTGGACGAGAGGAGGCTATAGCGCCACCCGCAACTGTAATTATAGTTGTACAGAACAATGTCATTATAGTGATACCTACTAACCAGCTAACTAATCTACCATGATATTCTTTTTTATCCGATTCAAAGCTATAAAATATAAAATAAATTCCAGGTAAAATGAAGATAAGTATACTGAAGAATATTAAAATAAGATATGTTGTAATTATTAGATCCGCCCAAGGTATACTACTGTTGCTTGTAATAGAAATATAAACTACTAATGGTATTATAAAACATAATCCAGAAATAATAAATGCCAAACCCCGATTCCTATAAGATAATCCTTTTAAAAGGTAACCATAACCAACCAAAGTCATTATAATAGATATAATTGGACCGAAACCATATAATACAAAGAGGAACTGAAGAAAGAAGGTCGAGATACCAATTATGAGGAGAATACTACCAATTTTAATCTTTATATCTTGTTCCATATTTTGTTCACCCTTATTTTAAAAATTTTATTAATTAATAATTTTGATGTATAGATATTTAATACTTGCTAGGATATCGAGATGATTATAATTTTAAAGTACCATTCGTTAAATTTTGATATTTTTCTCTATCTAATAATATAAAATTATTGGATGTAGAATCCCAGAAATAAATTCTATCCTGAATTTTATTGATATCAAATCCTTGTTTTTTGAGGTTTACTTTTCTTAATTTATGAGTTCCTGTAAAATCAAGGTTATCCTTAACGCGGAGAAAAATCGGGATTGAGTATTTTGGAAGGTTTTCACTTAAAAATTGGTAAAATTGATTTAAATCAAGAGGATTTTCATTGCCTAATATGATTGAAACCATACCAGCCTTTCCTTCTGAGTTTGGAATTTCAACACCGTATACAGTACACATTTCAATATTATCAAAACAATTAATGATAGTTTCGACCTCCAGTGTTGATACATTTTCTCCTTTCCACCTGAAAGTATCTCCGTATCTATCAGCAAAAGAAACCCAGTTATCATCATGAAGAGTGACTAAATCACCTGTATTGAAATAAGTATCACCTTCCTCAATAACATTCCTAAGAACTCTTTTTTTAGTTTTATCTTTATCTTTATAACCTAGATAGTTTGAAGTTTCGGCAATTTCAGCTAACATCATGCCAGTTTCTCCATGTTTACATTCTATATATTGGTTCTTCTCATCTTTGAAAAATTCGCCTGTTTCTTCATCAATTTTTACTATAATAATTGTTCCCGCAACAGTTATTCTACCTATCATTCCAGGTACTTCTTCAATATTGAATAGTCCACCAGCACCGTCTGTTGCTCCATAAAATTCTAAAACATGGTCAATATGAAAACGTGATTTAAATTCTTCCCAGATATCTTTACGGAGCCCTAAACCTAGCATTTTTTTAAGTGTAGTATTTTCTACATATTCAGATTCAGGTCTATTGAGAAGATATCTCGGTAGTTCTCCTATGTAAAGGACGCAAGTGGCTCCACATTTTTTGATATCCTTCCAGAATTTTGATGCGGAAAATCGTTTTCTTATCGCAAAAGCACAACCTCCATTCATAACACTACCCCATCCATTAACCATTGCATGTGAGTGATATAAAGGTAAGGGGCTATAAAGCACATCATTTTGGGTTAATTCAAATGCTAAATATCCAAATGCATTAAGAAGACGTGCGTTACTTTGTAAGGCTGCTTTTGGGAGCCCGGTTGTCCCAGAAGTGAATATGTACATGGCCATATCACGTAGATTTGAATCATAGGATGTCTTAGGATTAGCTGTAGAAATGGATTCTAATTCTTTGTGAAAATCGATAAAATTATGCTCAATTTCGTTAAGATTGTTAATAACAAACACACTGTTTTCTAGGACATTAAGCTCTTGAAATACCTCGTTAAAGGCAGGCAAGCTATCTCCGTCAATAACTATCAGTTTTGGTTCGCTAATCTTAAAGGCATGAATCAAAGCCTTTTTTCTTTGATTTACATTAATTAGAGAAGTTATTCCTTGTATCTTATTGATACCTGTTATAAAAAAGAGAAATTCGGGAGAATTTTCCATCATCATCGCAATCGTATCACCAGGATTATTCCCCTTTTTAAGAAAATAATTGGCAATTTTATTGCTTTCTTGATTCAATGCTTGCCAAGTCCATGAGCTATCCTTATAAAATAAAGCAGATCTATTAGGAATATTTTCTGCATGTTGTTCTATTAAAATCCCTGGGCTCTGATTTGGATTTTTGGTCACATTTTCAATAATTTGATTAAGTCTTTCAAGGTAGTCTGCTTCTTTTATTGTTAATTGAGGTTCTTCCATATTTCTAACTCCAAATATTTCTATTTAAAATAGTTTTCAATTTCAAATTGAGTACAATAATATTAGATATATTGATATATAAATATTTTAAAACCAAACTTCAAGATTTCTAAGTGAGAGATTATTGGGCTGACCTTAAAATTTTTTTAATATTCAGAAGTAAAGGGTAAAAAATATTAAATTTGAAAGACAGAACCATTTATGATTTTAAGAATTGATCATGTTTCTTTAGCGGTAAAAAATTATGAGGGTGCTGTCGAATTTTTTACAAAAATTCTCGGAGCTGTTTCACAATATAATGGTACAGATAATAATCTAAAGTATTATTGGGAAACTTTTGCGTTAGGTGATCTTTCTCGTTTTGAAATAATAAAACCAACTGGAAAAGGTAGTTTTCTGGAAAATTTTTTGAAAGATAAAGAAGGGGGTATTCACCACCTCGTATTACAGACTCCCGATATTGAAATGACGAGAGAAATCCTTGAAAAAAATGATATCCCATATTTTGGATTTCAAAATTATGGTGATCGGTGGAAAGAGCTTTTCATCCATCCAAAAGATGCTTTTGGTGTATTACTCCAGATTGCGGAATTTAAGGCTTCAGATTGGCTTTCTCCATCGTATAGTATGCCTGAAGACAAAAAATGGTCTGTAGAAAGAAATAATAGGAAATATAATCTCACTTTTTCTCATCCAGGTGGAGGTAAAGTAAAATTAAGCTTAGATAGAGAAGAAATCGATAAGTTAATTGAGGATCTTAATAAAATATTAGAATAAATTTAATTCATCACCGTAAGTGTGGGGGTTATGAATAAATTGATTTCAAAAATTCTTCTTCTTTCGATTCATCTATTTATAAAATGTTAAATAATTAATTATTGAACCAAGTTCCTAAACTTATGCACACATATAGCTGTAATAGCAATAGAAATTTAATTATCCTCATTTCATGACATTAAAGTTAATCTATTTTATATTGATCATCAAAGTATTAATAAATAATTCATTCTGAATAACTATGGGAAAATTAGATGGGAAAGTAGCACTGATAACTGGTGCTGCTGGTGGGATAGGAAGAGCGACTTCAAAGCTTTTTATTGAAGAAGGGGCTAAAGGAGTTGTAATGGGTGATATTTGGGATGAAATGGGAGAAAAAACTGCAGATGAACTTGGCCCAAATGCGATATATCTCCATACTGACGTATCTCAAGAGTCCAATATAAAAGCTGCAATTAATCTCGCTGTTGAAAAATTTGGACGTCTTGATGTCGTGTTTTCAAACGCAGGCAATCCAGGTCCAGGAGGTGCAATTGAAGACGTTCCTACTGATGAGTTTGATAAGACTGTGGCAATCCATCTTCGAGCCGCCTTTTTATGTATGAAACATTCTATCCCAATAATGAAAAAACAGGGTTCAGGATGTTTTATAACTACGAGCTCTGTAGCAGCGTACCAACATGGAATGGGTACATTACCCTATTCTCTTTCCAAAGCAGGAATTATTCAACTTACTCGAATTGCTGCTATTGAATTAGGTATCTATGGAATTAGGGCAAATGCAATTGCACCAGGTGGTATAGCTACGGGTATATTCGGACAAGCTTTTGGCATATCTCGAAATGGAGCTGAGAAAGTGGCAGAATTAATGAAGGGAACTCTTGCTGATATGCAAGCTATTAGGCGTGCGGGTTTACCGGAAGATATCGCAAATGCAGCATTATTTTTAGCGTCTGATTCTAGTAGTTTCATCACGGGAGTAACACTTAAGGTAGACGGAGGACTTTTATCAGGAAGAATTCCACAGGATCCGGAAGAATCTCAAGAGAGATGGCTTGAAATGATACAAGCATTAGATCCTGAAGATCAAAAAATAATTACTGAAAGAGCACAAGAAGGTATTAAGAAAACTATGGAAGACCTGAAATATATAAAACCAGAGATTCGTGAAAAGATAATAAAAAGAATACAAAGATTCGTAGCAAAAAGGAATGAAACTTAGAATAAAAACATATAAAATTTTTAATGATTATTATGGGAAAATTAGATGGTAAAGTAGCGCTTATAACTGGTGCTGCTGGTGGAATTGGAAGAGCGGCTTCAAAACTTTTTATAGAAGAAGGGGCTAAAGGAGTCGTAATGGTGGATATTTGGGATGAAATGGGTCGAAAAACTGCTGATGATCTCGGTCCAAATGCAGTATATATCCATGCTGATGTATCACAGGAATCCGATATTAAGAAATCAATTGATTTAACTATTGAAAAATTCGGTCACCTTGATGTTGTATTCTCAAACGCAGGTAATCCAGGTCCCGGTGGAGGGATTGAAGAAATTCCTACGGATGAATTTGATCACACAATCGCTATTCACCTACGGGCTGCATTCTTATATATGAAATACTCTATTCCAATAATGAAAAAACAGGGATCAGGATGTTTCATTTGTACGAGCTCTGTTGCGGGTTTTCAGCAAGGGATGGGATCAGCACCTTATTCACTTTCCAAAGCAGGACTTATTCATCTTGTTCGAATTGCTGCGGTCGAATTAGGAATTTTTGGAATTAGAGCGAATGCAATAGCACCAGGAGGTATAGCCACGGGGATTTTTGGACAAGGATATGGATTATCTCGTGAAAGCGCGGAAACGTATGGAGAATTGATGAAAGGAATGCTTGCTGCTGGACAATCTATACGTCGTGCGGGTTTACCAGAAGATATTGCTAATGCTGCATTATTCTTAGCAAGTGATTCTAGTAGTTTTATTTCTGGAATAACGCTTTTAGTAGATGGAGGACTTTTATCTGGAAGAATACCGCAAGATCCCGAAGACGCTCAAGAAAGATATTATGATATGATCAATAAACTAGATCCAGAAGATCAAAAAATTATAGTTCAGAAGATCCAAGAAGGTGCAGCAAAAACTCTTGAACAGTTAAAATTCATGAAACCGGAAATTCGGGAAAGAATTATGAAAAGGATGCAGAAAATGGCTGAAAGAAGACAACAATACTTAAATCCTAAAAAATGAAATGGATTAACTCTTTTTTATTAATATAACAAAATAAAAATTAAAAAATAATTAAGATTAAAATACGTTACTTAAATAAATGACATAAAGATTCCTCCATTATTCCTGCATTCCATGATTAGTTGAAGGAATCGTTCGACAGGAATTAGCATGTCCTCAGAAAGATCGGAAAGTTTGATTCTCCCTGCTTCCATTGCGTATTTATATGCTTTTTGTAAATCTACATGTTCTTCTATATAATAAACTTTAGTTTTTTGGGTTTCTTGTCTTTTATCAAAGTAATCTTTCAATTCTGAGACAGCACAAGGTCCATTTACGACAAAAGGCCCTGAATGCTTATCTAACTCTTTAGTGTCATGCCCTTTTCCATAAATTATTGCATAAGGTCTAATTTTTTGTTCAGGTGGAGCGCGACTTGATTCAAAAAATAAACATCCGGTTTTGCAGACTTTCTGTCATTTCACCCTTTATGGGTTTAATAAATACTGTAGATGTCATAATTTTTACACTCTTAAAATTTTGATTCTATTGAATTTCTAATTTTGAATTAGATATTACAGAAATATTATAGCGATACATAAAAATGTTAGGATAAGAGTGAGATCCCTATACAGAATTGTCAAATTAAATATTTTTAAACTATTAATAAAAAATTTTTAACCTTCAAATTATTCTCAAAAATAAAAGATTTCTATAAGGTTAATAATAATGTCTAAGGAACAAAAAATTAGAAAACGTTGGATTGTTGTCATTGGAGCGATCATGATCCAATTAGCGTTAGGGACAATTTATTCATGGGGAACCCTTACAGTATTTATTAGTCCCTATTTAAGCGAAATTAAGGAGTTAACTGTTTTTATTTTTGGAATTGGGTTATTATCATTTGCGATAACTATGATTTTTGCCGGAAAGTTACAACAAAAATATGGACCAAGAAATATTGCCATTCTTGGAGGTATTTTAATGGGTGGTGGTGTTATTATCTCTGCATTCATGACTACTTTTATCGGTTTACTCATCACATATGGTATTATTTTTGGTGCGGGAATAGGATTTGGATATGTGTGTCCTATAGCTGCTGCAGGTAAATGGTTTCCAGATAAAAAAGGATTCATAAATGGCATTGCGGTTGCTGGATTTGGAGCAGGATCTTTTATTTTTAACTATGTAATAAAAGCATTATCTAACAATATTCCTTTAATGTTTATTATTCTAGGAATAGTTTATTTAATTCTTATAATTGGTGGAGCATTCACCTTAAGTAATCCTCCTGAGGGTTGGAAACCAGAAGGTTGGATTCCACCAGCTCCTTCTGAAAAAAGTGGTATTTCAGGGCTTGAATTTGAACGTGGTCAAACGATAAAATTACCTCAATTCTGGATGCTATGGGCAACTTTTATACTAAGTGCGATTTCTGGATTAATGGTAATTGGGTCGTATGCAGCTTTCGCAAAAACAGTTGATGCTGTTGACGATTTTATTTATGTTATTGGAACAGCGGATTTCGTGTTGATTGGAAGTCTGGCTGCCCTATTTAATGGTTTAGGAAGAATAGTATGGGGAAAGATGGCGGATATTATAACATACAAAAGAGCGATGCTACTGATGTTTATTACACAGGCAATTTTATTGTTTATTTACTTTACTACGAGATTTAATGAGATTTATTTCTTATTAATGACGTGTGCTATCTATTTCTGCTTTGGAGGGAATTTCAGTTTATTTCCCACAGCTACTACTGACTTATTCGGTTCAAAAAATTTAGGACCTAATTATGGAATGGTGTTTACAGCATATGGTATTGCAGGATTTGTAGGCGCAACTATGGTAAGCGCTTTTGTTTCTATATTTGGAAGCTATTTAATACTTTTTATAGTAATGGGATTGATGTCAGTTGGAGCTGCTGTTTTAGCTTATTTAACTAAACCACCTAAACGTTAATGAAAATTTATTTATTTTGCATATTTTTTTTCTTTTTTTAAGACTTTAGAAGAGTGTTAATAATAAAAAGGAAAATATACTAGATTTGTCTAATTTCATCTATTTTAGAAAATTCTTCCTTGGTAAAAAATTCGTTCTCGGTTGGAGGATAATATGTAATTTCATTTCCATTTTTATCATCTTTTTTCACAAACTCTCGCCCTTCTTTATCAATATAGACTTTTCCTGAATTAATAAGCATATTATAAAGTTCTTTCCTTTTTTTAGGATCAGCTACGCAGATAAAGTTACAATTTCCACATCGGGGATTTGTATCTGTAAAAGGGCGGAGCCCTACATTTTCAAGCGCTGCCACTTTTCCAAAAGATCGGGCAATTACTTGATTAAATTTTCTAATGTTTTCTGGTGTATTATCATCTACAAGGATTTTATTGAATAAATCCCTTCTAAAATCACGATTACGCCAATCTTTTTCAGAAAATTTTTTCAAATATAAATGACCTGGTGTCCAAGTGCTCCAAGTTCCATCTTCTGATAAACCGTACCATCCAGCACAACCAATTCCACATTGAGAAAATGTCCCTCTTTTTGCATAGGTTTCTTTAAATCCACCAATAATAACTGGTTGCATATCTTCTTGTTCATTTTCAGAAAAATATCCTGTTGTGCATACCTTAGTGCAAATTTTACATTTATTACAATGATTTTCTTTAGCCATTGGGTCAGGTTCAAGAGGTGCTGTAGTTAATACTCCGCCCAGGTAAAGTGACCCCCCATATTCTTTGGTTACTAAATTACCTGACCATCCTAGATGACCTAATCCTGCGGCTACAGCACCATATCTCAATGAAAAGTCAGGATATCGTATATCTCCCTTAATATAATCAGGGATATCTTCACTTGGTCTATATTTCGCATTTGGAATCATTGGAAACGCCTTATGATCCGAATTTTTTTCGATGAATTCTGAAATAATTAAAGCTGTCCGCCATGCACCAGCATATCCAATCTGTTGTGATTTTTTAATACTCATCCTTTCTTTTTTAGAAAAGTAATTCTCAAGAGCTTCAATAGGGTTCGGATATGCCCATATTATACAACTTTGAGCGCCTGGTAAACAATAATCCATATTTCCAGATGGAGGTGCATCCTTTAGTCGTTCTTGGCTCCCAACACCTACTAATTTTGCCCCTTCATCAAGCACGATTTGCTTTATTTTATCTTTAAGGTTGTTTAGATTCATTTTTTCCATAGATAAATTTCAATTTTATATGTTAAATATTTATTATCTTAAAATTTTTAATTTATTGCTTAATTTGAGTATTTATTGTGATTAAATTCTATTTCGATATTTGGGTGGATAAATTTATATGAATTTCATATCAAAAAGTTTAGATTTTTTTCAAGAATCTGTAATTAGAGAAATGACGAGAAAAGCTATCGAAAATAATGCAATCAATCTTTCTCAGGGAATGCCTGATTTTTCTCCCCCTTTAGAGCTTATAAAGGGCATAAAAAAAGGAATAGAGGAAGAGGAACATCAATACTCCGTTACATACGGTCGAGTAGATTTAAGAGAAAAAATAGCTAAGAAACTTCAAGAATACAATAAAATAGTGGTTGATCCATATAATGAAATTACAATAACATGTGGCGCAAGTGAAGCAATTGCTTCAAGCATTCTTGCAATAACAAATCCAGGAGATGAGATAGTAATTCTTGAGCCTTGGTATGAAAATTATGTCCCTATAACATATCTAGCTCAAGGTAAACCTGTTTTTGTCCCCCTAGCAAAAGATACTTATAATGTTGATGAAGAACGATTAAAAAATAGCATCACTAGAAATACAAAAGCGATAATTGTAAATTCACCTCATAATCCTACTGGCAAGGTGTTCTCTTCAAGTGATTTTAAAACGATTTCAGATTTATGTATAGACCATGATATAATTGCCATAACCGATGAAATATATGAATATATTATATTTGATAACCTAAAGCATCAAAGTATTGGAAGTTTTGATTCTATGCATGATAAAACCATTACAATTAGTGGTTTTAGTAAAACTTTTTCAGTAACAGGGTGGAGGATCGGTTATGTAGCAGCAAGTAAAGATTTAATGGGTGGTATCAGAAAAGTTCATGATTATCTTACTGTTTGCGCACCTTCGTTGCTGCAACTTGCATCTTTAAATGCATTTAATTTGGATTCTTCATATTTCAATAACCTAAAGAATAGATATCAAGCAAATAGAGATTATTTCTATGATCAACTTACAAACATAGGAATGAAAGTGTTTAAACCCGAAGGAGCATATTATATGTTTGCTAATATCTCTAAATTTGATATGGATGATGTAAAATTTGCTGATTTTTTAGTAAAAGATGAGGGTGTTGCGGTGGTTCCAGGATCTAGTTTCTATCATAGCAAAAACAATAATAAAAATCCGGGATCTGATTATGTTAGATTCTCAATTTCACAAAAATTAGAAACATTAAAACAAGCTATAGAACGAATTAAGAGAAAACTAATTTGAAAATTGATTGACTATTCTTATTTTTATAAATTCATATAATTTAATCTCATATGCCAGAAGAGGCAATTAATAACGAGAAAAAGTATAGAATCATAATTTATCATGGTCACCTTCACAAAATTCCTATAGATAAAAATACAGAAGATCTTCAGGAGAAAGAAGTGGTTATAAAAAAAAATAATTAAATGAGACACTTTCTAAAATTTTTCATTATCTTTTTATTTATTAGAAGATCCTTATAAGTTAAGCATTTTTACTTCTAAATTGATTGTATATAAGCATTAATGATTTAATGAAGAAAGAAATTAAAGGAAATCTCTTAAGTCCTTTACCAG
>JAHQWI010000026.1 GCA_029856085.1 Promethearchaeia archaeon
GGATGGTATCATAAAAATGGCCATAATGCTAGTCATGACCAGCAACCAGTTGATGCTGCTTCAATGGTACAAACATTGAGCGTTGCATATGATACCACTAAAGAGAATAGGTATATGAAACTTGCAATCGAAGTTTTTAATTGGTTCCTTGGAAAAAATTCTCTGAATCAAGAGGTTTATAACAATTTAACGGGTGGTTGCCACGATGGTGTTGGAGAGTATTCTCTAAACATGAATCAAGGGGCTGAATCATCAATTTCTTATTTGCTTGCTAGGCTTTCACTTAAGACATTAAAAGGTTCTATTGCTTTTTAGTATTTATGAACAATAACCGTTTCAGAAACTTAAATATAGTAATAAAGAGGGTCAAGAACTGAGCTTTTTAAAAAAGGAAAAAAAAATATTATATTTAAGATAATTATATTTTTTTTCTTCTTACTCAATTTCGATTCACCCTTGAAAATAATTAGTTAAAAAAGATATTTAACTTTACTGTCAAATTTTTATGAAATTAAATTATATCTAAATCTTATAAAAAACATGAAAGATCTTCTCTATATAACCTTCTTTCCACAGACATGACATATCGTTTGTTCTTCTGGAAGAATACTGCCACAGTGCTTGCAATAGGGTTCATACTCTGGTTTTTCTTCCTTAACAACTGGCGATACTTTTTGTTAGGCACTACCCCCGGTGTCTGGAGGGCTAGGAGGGTTTGAGGGGGATGGTGATGTAAATTCATAATCATGATTCGATCCTATTCTTCTCGCGCATTCTGAAAAACTGCGATAAATATTCTTCCTTTGGTCATACAAGGCACAGGTTGGATAAATGATAGGATTCCTATTATATAAATCATGAACTGGTTCATACCAGAGTTTTTCATTTATTAACACTTGTTTAAAATCTTCTATTCCAATTACATCTTTAAGATCTTGCTTATTTAGCATAATTATGAGAGGGATTTCTTTTACTAACTTTCCTCCTGCTACATCTTTTAACTCTTTCAGGGATTCGATATTATCTTCGAAAAAGTGGGTTTGTGAGTCGACAGTGAATATCACTCCATTTGTACCTTTAAATATTTTTTTTCTTAATGGAGAAAATCTTTTCTGACCTGCAACAGTGTACACATGATAAAATAATTTTCCTCTGCTTTTCTGTTTTGTTGCTTGAAAAACACCTCTATCAAAATATAACGTGGCACCACTTGCCATTGAAATTTTAGTTAAACTACCAGAAGGCTCGATTTCTTTTTCTCTTTCTTTTGTTAATCTGTAAAGCGTATCTACGCTTGTTGTCTTTCCTGATCCTGCCATTCCCCAATAGAGGATCTTTATATATACTTTACCATCTGCAGTAAATTGAACCATAAAAAACTATCTCTAGAAAATATTTCAAGTTAAATAATTTTTTATAAAATAATTAAATATAGAATTTTTTATTCTAACTCAGTAGAATAAGAAACTAGTAGATGGAATTTTTGAAAATATTGGTGCAGAAGTTGTAGAAATGAAACACAATAAGGAAAAATCACTATGTTGTGGGGCACCTGTTTCAATGTTAAATAGACCTTTAGCAACAGAAATCGCGGAAAAGAAAATGTCTGAAGCAGAAAAAGTAAATGCTGATGCAATGGCTTTTATCTGCACGGGTTGCCTTTCAACTTTATCAAGATATGCCACTGAGAGGAATATTAAGTCGTATTATATTACTGAATTAGCCCAAATGGCAATAGGGGAAACACCATCACTTAAAGTTCCTGAAAATACAAAAAAGATTCAACGACATGTTGTAAAAACAATTAGCGAGAATCCGAATTTATTAGTAGACAGATACATAATAAAAAATGGAAAAATAATTCGTTTGTGATAGAAGGATTGAATATGGGATATGTGAGGAAATTTCGCTAATCGATATATTTCAGAAAGGTTGAACTCGAAGGGAAAATCTGAGATTCTACAGAGAGGAATTTCTTAAATAACACAAAAAAAAAAGGAATTAATTAAATATCTAAATTTTAATCTTAATTTTTCGAAGATTCTTTTTGATTAATATTATAATTAAAGCAGTTGCTACGGCAAATAATACGAAGAAGTTGGTAAATGGTATATTTTGACTAGTGTCTGAAGGGATCTCATTATAGAATAACCGCACCTGTTGATCCTCTCCACCTGCAACCACATAAGCACCCGTTTCTGAAATTGCTATACAGTGAATTTCTCCTCCTGTAGTAAAGTTCCATAGTGGGGTTGAGTTCGCCTTTTCAAAGAGAAAAATGTTGTAATCATGACTACCTGCTGCGATATAATCTCCATTTGCCGAAATTGCGACGCATCGAGGATGATCAGTAGCCCCAAATTGGCCTGTGGCAGTATAGTTCCATAATGGTGTGGAGCTTGATCTTTCGAACAGATAAATCCTATTATCATAGCCTCCTGTTACGATATAATTCCCATCAGAACTCATTGCGATAGTATGGACAGCATCAGCGCTTGTATACGTCCATAAGGGAGTGGAATTTGTTCGAGCAAAAAGATGAACTTTGCTATCATCGGTTCCTGCGACAATGTAATTGCCATCCGCAGAAATTGCGACTGAATTACCATCTCCTCCTGCTGTATAATTCCATAAGGGAGTAGGACTTGCTTTATTGAACAGATATATATGGTTATCTCGGCTAGCTACTGCGATATAAGTACCATCCGCAGAAATAGCAACAGACCAGACTTCGCCACCTGTTGAATAACTCCACATTACTGTTTTTGGACTTGTAATGGAATTATTTAATAGAAAAATTGTGCCTAATGATGATGCGGCTACAATATAATTGCCATCTGCAGAAATAACACCATCATTCATAAGTGATCCTGTTGAATATTCCCATATTGGTTGTTTTGGAACAGTTAGAGAGCTATTTAAAAGAAATATGCGTTGGCTATCATCAACTCCCGCAATATATGTGCCATCTGCAGAAATATCAGCAGAATATACGCTATTAGGAGCAGTATAATTCCATAAAGGTGTTTTGGAAGTAGATCCTATATTATCAAATAAATAGACACGGCTGTCTCCGGAATATGTGCTAGCAGTGATTAAACTTCCATCAGCAGAGATAGAAACAGATCGTATTCCTTCACTGCAGGTATAATTCCATAAGAGATTAGCTGAAGGAGTACTGAACTTAACTCGTTCTCGTGTGTTTAAATTTGTAAAATACATCTCTGCGTTAATGAAAAATCCACTTAGAATAGAAACACAAAAAAGCAATACTATAAACAAAGTACCTATAACCTTTAACCTTTTTGTCATAATTTATCAGATTATTTTATTATTAGATATATTGATACATTATACCTTTCATCAGATTTAAATTCGATCTTTAGAATTCGATCTTCTCATTTACAGTTGTATTTGAAGAAGTTGGTCAATTCTTATGATATTATATCCTTTAATCAAAAAGTCTCAAATAACCACAATTAAAAAATGTGAATAATTTTCTGGAATAGTCAAAAATTATTCTAAAACATCTTATCTGTTTTACTCGAATTCGACAGAAATGGTAGTTTTCATATTAAAATTACAGCGATCTGTTTATAAAGAATTAGATTTAATCTGTATTAATAAGAATTTTTACAATTTCAGCTTAAAACCAAAGAAAGTGAGTAAAAGCTTATGGAAAATTTAAGGAAATGGGATAAGAATAAAATATTGGCTCTTTTGGGGGTAATTGGATTAGTAATTGGAATAGTAGGATTAAGTTTAGGCGGTGTTGCGCTAGTTAGGATCGCAAGTATGGATAATGAATCAGATACAGATTCAGTTGATTCACATACTCATGATGGATGGTATAAAAGGGTTGATAGTGCTGTATATACTGCTCCCAATTTTACAGTAATACCTCTTACAAGTTTAACAATCACATTCGATTTAGGTCCAGATGAAGCAGTCTACTTTTCTTACATGGGGCAAGCAGCTCTAGTACCAGATACAGGTTCGTCATTTATAGGTCTCAACTTTAGAGTTGATGGGGCTCATCTATTTTATCCATATATTACATTCGGAGTTTCCAATATGAGTGCAGATGGTCATTTTTCTCCTATTACTCTACAGTTATATAAGGATGATTTATCTGAGGGGACTCATAATATCACAATAGATATTCTTGGCAGTCATAACGGGAATTACGTCAACCTAAATACTCTATATCTTCAGAAATATCCAATATAGGACAGAATTAACAAATGAATGAACATCCTGTTCTATTCAATTTTTTTTTTAATTAGGTTAAACCAAGTGCAAAAAGAATTTTGATTAAAAGTGGCCTTTAATGTAAGTCTTACCTTTAGACATAAATTATTCCAATTAATCATAATTAAAAAATAAGATATTTTTTATCTCTGCAATTTGATCATAGATATAATTCCTTGAACCATCGATTTATATTCTGAGAATTTTAGTCATCCCAGCAATCTAGATCGTATGTGGCTTGATCGCTTAATTGTCCGTCCTTTATCCAAATACTTTTTCCAAGGGGATGTTTAGCAACTAAGGAAACAACTCTGGGATCATGCGTGACAATAATTAATGTTGTACCACTTTCAGCTAATTTAATTAGAGTTTCTACAATTGATTTTCCTGTTTCAGTATCTAAGTTTCCTGTTGGTTCATCAGCTAAGATCAATTTAGGATCATTAATCAATGCACGAGCTATAGCAACTCTTTGAGATTCACCTCCAGATAACTTACTAACTCTAGTATTAGCCCTGTCACCTAACCCTACAATCTCTAATATTTCTTGTGCCTTTTTTCGGTCTTTTTCTTTAATGCGATATGGTACTAAAGGGGTCAGTATGTTTTCAATTACATTAAGATTAGGTAATAGGTAAAAATTTTGAAATATAAATCCGATCTGAGTTTTACGGTAATTAGATAACTTTCTCTCAGGTAATCCTCCTATCTCAATATCATTCACTAAAACTTCTCCAGATGTTGGTTTATCCATTGCTCCAATTATGTTCAATAATGTACTTTTTCCGCTTCCAGAAGGTCCCATTACAGTTATAATCTTACCTTTTTCAATTTCGAGATCTACCATATCCAATGCTTTAATTGTAGTTCTTTCCTCACCATAAATTTTACTTACATTTTTTAATACTATAAATATCTTAATCACCTCCCTATTCTCCTTTCAAGACCACGACAGGTCTTACTCTTGATGCCTTTATACCGGGATACAGTCCCCCGATTATACCTAGACCAAGAGCATAGGCTATCACTTCTATAACTCCTCGCCAAGTGATAATGGCTGATGCCCCACCAAATGGTAATAAATTACCCCCCAAGATGTATATGAGCCCAACACCAATACTTAGCCCTATGATTGCACCTAGTATACCTAGAGTGAGAGATTCATAAATCACATCCTTGAATATATGACGATTTTTCCAACCCGTTGCTTTTAGGATTGCAAATTCTTTCATACGGGATGATATTGACATTAGTTGAGTCACTATTATAGCCATTCCTCCCGATAGAACGACAATAAAGCTTAAAATTGATGTAAATGTATCAAAGATAGCAAATGTATCTTCTATTTCCCGAAGAAACGAAGCTAGTGAAAATGCTGTCACATATATATGAGAATATCCATCCGCTTCTGAATAATCATTAATTTTTTCTACAAACTCATCTGTATCTTCATGTCCTTTAACATTAAATCTTAGTGATATTAGTGTATAAATATCGCTTGTTTCACCAGCTATATCTAGTAGATTCCATGTTGTTTGCATATCTGTGTATATATAATAATCTCTTGGAACAAACGACGGTGCTCCGATGTCTTCCTGTTTATATATCCCAACTATAGTGAGTATTGATGTTTTATTACCACTAAGATCTAGATTCATTGTTAGATTACTTCCTAATGTTACTGGAAACTGCGCTATATTTACTAGTCGAGAATCTATTATTGTTTCATTTTTATTAGGATCAAAATTTCTTCCTTCAATGATTTTTGTAGTAGGGCCGCCCCAATTTCCATCTATTGTAGAGTTTAATCCCTTGAGTAAAAGTCGATCTCCAAAAGTACTTAAATTAGCCCAATATTCTGAAGTAAAATAATCTGCTGTCTGAGTTTCAACATTATAACTTAATATATCATCTCCGACATTAGGGGTGTCTAGAAGATCTTGAGGAAGACTTAAGGGAAGGTGACTATCAGCTCCTCCCCGTAATTTCTCTGTAACACTAACAACTCCTAAAGTCCTATTAAGACTATCTTGAAATTGAGCACTAGTCCCCGCTGTGAATGCCCCAATTACAAAAACTAGCATCAATCCAAAGCCTACTCCAATAGCAGAAAGTATTGATATTAATTTTTTTCGAAATGCGTTTTTAATACTAAATAATAACATGGGTCTAAATCAATTTATTGTTTTTTTAATAATTTACGTTATTTTGGTTTAAGAGAAGAAACTTAAGTTAAAAAAGATTATTTCTTTAATTTATAGAATAATAACCTAAAAAGATAATAATCACAAAAAGAAAATTATGGTTTCTTCTTTATTCCAAAAATCCAATATTGATATTCACCACCCCTTTCTAATACTGCTTCAGAGATTATTGAAAATCCCACCTTTTTTACAAGATCGAGGGTAGTTTTTGGCTTAAAATTACTCCAAAACATTGGAACCCCAAAAAAATTACTAATTCCTTCTGATTCCGAAATACCTGTATTTATCAATAGAATCCCTTCAGGTTTTAATACTTTAAAAAATTGATTGAATATTTCAAGATGCTTTTCCTTAGGAACATGAAAGAGGGTGTAGACACTTATTATCCCATTAAATGTGTTTCCATTAAATTCTAACTCATTCATATCCATTTTAATGAATTTAGCAGTCGGTACATTCTTTCGAGCTAAAGTTAACATAGTTTCAGATAGATCAATTCCAGTTACTTTGACTCCTTTTTCTACTAAAAATTTAGCTGTAGGAATACCCGCACCACATCCTACATCTAATACGTGAGCATCTTCTGATATGAGAGAAGTAAATCTCTCTAATTCCATATTGAATTTATTTAAATTCCTGTGACTATAATAATCTTCGGCGATCTTATTATATCCTTGTTCTACTATTTTACTTATTTCATTCATATTTCTTTATACAATAATTAGATCTTAAGTAAGAAGTGATAATAATTTAATACTTAAAATAGCTTGAATGGCTATAAAATTTAATGCTATTGAGTAAAGAATTTATATTTATTAACAAGGAATTTCTTTAAATCTTCCATAATCTTCAATTTTATCATATTTCTTTCTGTTGGACTGAAAATGAACTATAATTTTAGAATCTTTGATTTCTGGTATTTCTTCGAACATTTTCTTATCCCCATACCTAAATACTTCTAAAACGAGTGATAAATGATGCCGAAAGATTCTATCTCTTAATCCTGCCCAACCAAAACAAAAACCTCCACTAACATGCATAAAAATATGGAGTTCATAATGATTATTCTTTTTTTGCCATTCAGCTAATACTTCGTCCCTCATTAACCGTGTGTATAGACCTGATATTTGATCATAATCATATTCAGTTCCTATTGTAAGGAAAAGATCTCCAGTCGAATCAGAATGAGTTAATGTGTATTTACGAGGTATTATCAGTTTATAACCATCAATTGAGTTTTTATACACAACGTGTAATTTCTCAGGATTTAACTCCGACATTGTTATGGATAGTATATTTTAAAAATGCGTTTAAATCTTTTTCTTATGATTTATTAATATAAACTATAAATGACTGGTTAAAATAAAAGATAACAATACCATTTAAAATACAATAAAAGATTTTTGGATGAAGGAGATGACATCTTTAAAAGGAAAAACTCTTGTCATTACTGGTGCTAGTAGAGGGATTGGGAAAGCTATTGCCTTAAGAGCAGCTCGAGATGGAGCAAATATAGCGGTAGTGGCAAAAACCAAAGAACCTCACCCAAAATTACCAGGAACAGTGTATACTGCTGTAAAAGATATAAAATCTGCTGGAGGTAATGGTCTTCCATGTATTGCGGATATCAGATTTGAAGATCAAGTCCAAAGAGCAATTGATGCGACACTTAATGAATTTGGTGGTATAGATATCCTTGTTAATAATGCAAGTGCAATCAATTTATCCCCAACTTTAAAACTTGAAATGAAGAAATTCGACCTCATGATTTCTGTAAATGTACGGGGAACCTTCCTATGCTCAAAATTGTGTATACCTCACTTAAAAAAATCAGAAAACCCTCATATATTAAATTTATCACCCCCTTTAAATTTAGACCCAAAATGGTTTAAAAATAACGTTGCTTATACAATAGCTAAATATGGAATGAGTATGTGTGTTTTAGGGATGGCTGAAGAATTTAAAAAGAGTGGGATCGCAGTAAATGCTCTATGGCCTCGCACACCAATAGCAACTGCTGCTGTGCAAAATTTATTGGGTGGAAAATCTACAGTTAAACATTCGAGATCTCCAGAAATTGTAGCAGATGCTGCTTATCATATTCTCACAAAACCAAGTAGAGAATGTACAGGTAATTTCTTAATTGATGAGGAAATTCTATTGGAACTTGGAATAACTGATTTAGAAAAATATTCAGTGGATCCTAAAGCTGAGCTCTATCAAGATTTTTTCCTTTAATGAAAAAGTTAAAATCTTTTTTTTGGGCTTCCTACTTTACAATGCGCTGAGCAAGTTCGAGGAAAGCTTTTTCAACATTTTCACCAGTTTTGGCTGATGTTTCAATATAAAAACAGTCTTCATTTTTCGCATATTGTTCTACTGCGCTCCTATCTATAATCTCGCCAATTACAGGTATTAAGTCGGTTTTATTTCCGATGATTACTTTAGGTATTTCATTTGTCATAATACTGCGCATTTCTGAAAGCCAAGTTTTCATGCTTGAAAATATATTTTGTCTTGAAAGATCAAATACAAGCAAAGCACCCGAAGTACCCTCATAAAAGCTACGATGTAGAAATTTAAATCTTTCTTGGCCACCAATATCCCAAATATGGAGTTTAATGAATTTTGAGGTTTCGTATTCTATGGTTTTAGTTAAAAAATCAACACCAATTGTCAATTTATATTTCAAGTTAAATAATTATTTATAAAATAATTAAATATAGAATTTTTTATTCTAACTCAGTAGAATAAGAAACTAGTAGATGGAATTTTTGAAATTATTATATCATGGCGACATTTTTTATAGCTTACAGCTTAAATACGTGAAGCGCGAAATAATGTTGGAATTAAACGTAAGCTACTTGAAATTCCTAAATGCTTAATAAGCTTCCGCTTATGAGACAACATCACCTTCCAAATCCTTTTCCTAGTTTGGCTTCTTGTAAACAGCGCGATGATTGATTGCATCATCTCAGGATCTTCCTGTGCCATCGCATAAGCAGCATCGATAATGTTTTCTAGGAGTCCACTGTGATATAAAAGAGTATGGATTTTGTAAGAATACCTCAAATCTTCTTCATAAAGCTGCTTTAATAGGAGATTGTGATATCGGGCAAGACTTGTTTCACCAAAATCTTCTTCATCATACGCTTTACTGAATGTTTCAGCTGCAAGTTTACCAGATAATCGGGCTTGGTAGATTCCTTCATATAAAATGGGGTCTGCTGTTCCACATGCATCTCCGATAATCATAACACGATCACGATAGGGCTTCGCGATTAACTTATCGGGAATCGGTGCTGCCCATATCTTACGACCTCCAAACATTTTCATTTCTCTTCCCGTAAGCTTATCCTTGATAAACGGATAACGGAGGAATGATTCAAAATTACTTATCTTTATATTTCTACCTAATATACCAACACTCACTGCATCCTGCTTAGGAAATGCCCAGGCGATACCATGTTCACTTATGGAGCGATCGAAGAATTCCCAAACTTGGTTGCCGAATTGTTCTGTAATGACAGATTCAGGCATTGTAAACTCAGCTTGAATTCCAGTTATCATGGGTGGAACCTCCATTCCAAGATGTCTCTGGAGATGTGCACCCCCAAGACCAGTTGCCAGAATTACACATTTACTTCGATATTGTTGGGGGCCTTTTACGAGTACCCCTTCATTATTAATCTCAATTCCTTTGGCACGAAATCCATAAATTACTTGAGTACCGGCGTCTCGAGCAATATTTACGAGGTAATTATCGAAATCAGTGCGAAACATGCAGTAACCCTTATCTTTTTCCCCAGTTGTATCAAATTCCATTGGTCCATTTTTGGGGGTGACTACAACTCCGCCAGCAATTTCACGTTCACCAACACCTTTAGGAATTGGTGTGAATTCCTCATTAGTAACGGGAATACCCCCCGCACAACACTTATACCGCCCCTCCTGGTCGGCTTCAAGAAGCAAAACATTTAAGCCACGCTCAGCTGCAATCTTTGCCGCAGTACTCCCGCCTGGACCGCCTCCAACAATTATCAAATCATAGGCCATGAATACTCATCTTCTAAATGCTTAGTGAAAATATATGATTATATTATAAGTAATTAAT